>CAYWAR010000300.1:0-3830 GCA_964455765.1 uncultured Elusimicrobia bacterium | reverse complement strand
GGGCGCATTACCTGACGCTCTGGAGCCGGTTCGGCCCCTATGACAAGGCGGCCTTGGATAAGCTCATCTACGAGCGCCGCGTGCTCGTCGAGTATTGGGCTCATGCCGCCTGCCTGGTGCCCTTGGGCCACCTTCCGGCCTGGGGGCGGGCCATGGCGGATTACCGCAGGCGCAACAAGGGCTGGTCGGACTGGCTCAAGGCCAACGGCCGCGTCCTGCGCAGGGTGGAGGGGGAGATACGCGAGCGGGGGCCGCTGCCCTCCTCGGCGTTCGCGCGTCCCGCTTCGCAGGGGAAGGCCGAGGGCTGGTGGGACTGGAAACCGGCCCAGCACGCCCTGGACTACCTTTGGATGAGCGGGCGTCTGGCCGTGCATTCCCGCAGGCACTTTCAAAAGAGTTATGACCTGGCCGCGCGCGTGCTGCCCGCCTTCGAGCCCATGGGGCGGGCCGCTTTCTTGAAGTGGCATCTGTGCAAGACCTTTGGAGCGCTGGGAGCCGCGGCCGAAGCCGACCTTTCGAAGTACATGACTTTCCCGCGCATGGAGGCCGGGGAGCGGCGCAAGGCGCTCGCGGCCCTGCTCAAGAGCGGGGAGGCCGTGGAGATCGGCGTGGAAGGGCTTTCCGGCCGCTGGTTCGCCCTGGCCTCGGACCTGCCCGAGCTGGAGACTGCGGCCAAGACCCCGGGGACCACTCTGCTCTGCCCTTTCGACTCGCTCCTTTGGCATCGCGGCCGGGCCAAGGCCCTCTTCGGGTTCGATTACAAGATCGAGGTCTACACTCCCGCCCCGAAGCGGGTCTACGGCTATTACACCTTGCCCATACTGCACGAAGGGCGCCTGGTGGGAAGGCTCGACCCTAAGAACCATAGGGTCGAGAAGCGCCTCGAGGTGCGCGCGGTCCACTTCACGGGGAAGCCCGACGCGGGAGTGCTGGAAGGAACGGCCTCGGCCCTGCGCTCCTTGGCGGAGTTTCTGGGCGCCCGGGAGATCGCCGTCCCCCACGGGCCTTTGGGCGAGCTGGTCTAGCGTCCCGCGGCCGCGGGCCGGGCCGGGAGCGTCCTGGAGATATCCCGCAGGACCTCATCGTAGTAGGCGCGCAGGGGGTCGGGCTTCCTAAGCAGGCGGTCCCACCAGGAGATCGGGGGGACGCGTTCGGCCTCGCCCGCGTCCACCACCCACGCTTGCTCGCCGGGGCGCGAAGCCGTATGCCCGATCATGATGTTGTCGAGCATCTTCACGCGGTCTTCCAGGCGTATGCGCGCGGCGACCAGGGCGTCGAAGAGCGTGCGCACCTTGGGCAGGTCCGCGGCGGAGGCCCGGCCCAGGCTCACGCCGAAGACGCGCTCCTGGATGAGATAGGCGGCCGGGCGGCTCTTGGCGCCCTCCTGGACTTCCAGCATGCCCTTGGAGACCATGCGCGGGGCCAGTCCCAAGACCTCCAGCGGCGCCCTGCGCGCGGCCTCGCGGTCGCGCTCGATCCTGCTCCCGCCTTCGCGCGAGGCGCCGGCCTGGGTAAATAGCGTGAGCAGGTGCTCATGGCTTTTGGGATGGATGAGAATGTCCTTGAAGCCCCCGCCGTCGAGATACTCCGCCTTCTTCCCGCCGATGGTCCAGTCGCGGCGGCCCGGGCCCTTGCGGACCGAAGCGACGGCGGAAGGCGACGCTTTGAGACCCGAAAGAGCGGGTGAAACGGGGGCCTGGGCCCCGGAGAGCGCCAGGCCCGGGTTTCGTCCCGGGCCCGATTTTTCCGCGCCGTCGAATGTAGAGGCAAGTGGGGCGGAAGCGTCCTCTCCCGGTGTGCCGGGCTCCGCTTCAAGGGCCTCGAGCGAGCCGTCCGCGGCCTTGCCCGCCGAGTTCAACTGCTCCTTGGGCGCGGCGGCCGGAGCGGCTTGGAAGACGGCGGCGGCGGCCCGCGCCGGACCCGCGCTCGCGCGCGAAGCGCTTGGACCCGCGGACACCGAGGCCTTGGGCAAGGCGAGGGCCGGCAGACCCGCGGCGGATAGCGAGACTTGCCGGGGGGAAAGGGCCTGGCTCCCGGTTGCGCCCGAGCCCGCTTGTCCCCCGGCGATCGAGCCCCCCGAGCCCAAGGAGGGCGAGACCGGACCCACTTCCTTGACCTGCGCGCAAAGCAGCCCCGGCATCAGAAGCAGAGCGATCCCCAAAGGTCGTTTCATGCCGCCATAGTATGCCCCGGAGGTGCCGTTTCATCAAGGTCCGTTTGGCGGGAGACGCAGTGGGTCCAAAGGGCTCGTGGCAGCGCATGAGGAAGGGGCCTCGGCCCGAAGCATGGCGCGAGGGGGCCTAACGGAACCCCGCGCAACGAAGAGCGCGGGGTGAGTTAGGAGCGGCGGCCGAACAAAGAGGCCGACCGCGTACCCGGAGGCCATGCTTCGGGCCGAGGCCCCTTTCCTCTTCGTTTACTTCCCGTTTGGATCCACTATGGCGAGGAAGCGGGGGTCGTCGCGCAGGAGCTCGAATTCGGCCGAGTCCTTCGCCTCCTCGGCGAGCTTGGCGTCGAGCTTGACCGCGGTCTTAAGCTCGGGCAGGGCCTCGTCGAGGCGGCCTTGGGCCGCCAGGAGCAGGGCGTGGTAATAGCGCGCCGGAGGATAATACGGGTCCATGCGCGCGGCGATGGCCAGCTCCTCCATCGCACCGTCGAGTTCCGAGGACTTGGTATAGAGCAGTATGCCGTTGGTGGCATGGGCGTGGGCCCTCTGCTTGCGCACGCCGGGGTTGAGCACGCGCACGAGGTTCCATTTGAATCTCGCCTTCCTCCCGGCGCCGGCCTCGTGGAAGACGAGCAGGGCGCAGTTGCCCAGGGGATGGTAATGGACGCGGCGCAGGGCGAAGGGGGACGCGGGCCAGCGAGTGGGGGGGGTCTGAAAGGGTGCCGTGGTGAGGATGAGCCCCGCCAGCTCCGGGGAGGGGCCCAAAGGAGCGTCGCGCACGATCTCCGTATAGCCTCGCTGAGGATGCTTCCTGGAGAGTTTCGCCGCGGTGTTCCTGGCGAGCGAGGGGTCCCAGAAACGGTTCTGGGAGGAGTCCATGGACCAATCCTCCTTGATTTTAGATGAGTCCGGGGGGATGGAAAGGGACCCGAGGCGCCATTCCTTGGGCTCGCCCAGCCCCTCGCCCCTGGCCGGGAGTTGGATGTGCCGCACGGCGGCCGAGCAGGCTTGCCCCCAGCCGAGGAAGGAGAATTCCTCCAAGAGCCCGGTGTCCAGGACCGATGCCGATCCGCCGAAGCGGGTCTTGGTCTGTGACGGAGCCGCCAGGGCCTGGGGCTGGAGGAGGAACAGCCAGAACAGAAGGACGGCCATGACCAGTATAGTATCATACCTGACCATGATGCCGTCCTGGCGGCCTTCGCTGCGCCTCATCGCTCTGCTGTTCCCGTCCCTTTTCGCCCTCGCCGCGGCGGTCTCGGCGGAGGCTCCGGCCAGGAAGGGAGTCCGGCTCTCGGAGGGAACGACGCTGGAGAAGGACCCCCAGATGCTGGCGCTCGAGAGGATCAAGGAGGAGATCGCGGCCATCAAGGAGGAGCTCCGCCCTCTGGTCAAGGGGATGGAGGACTTGCGCCACGCCTACGACACGGGGGCCGATCCGCGCACCCTGACCGGACCCCGCAAGACTCAGCGCGCGCGGTTCCAGGTGAAGCTCGACCGCTTCGACGAGCTGCGCCAGGACCTCGAGCGCATCAAGGACGAGTTGGAACAGCGCAAGATACGCTATGCGGTGACCCAGTTCGCCTCCAAGAAACTGGACACCGACGACATAAGGGAGCAGTGGGTGGCCATCGAGGACATGAGCCTGGTCTACCGCTTGAACAAC
>CAYWAR010000299.1:0-3845 GCA_964455765.1 uncultured Elusimicrobia bacterium | reverse complement strand
CAGGACCGCTCCTTGGACGCCTTCACGCCGGAGGCCTGGACCCCGGCCTCGGAACCGACGATCAGGACCTCATAGGGATGCCCCAACCGCAGCGAGATCTGCGCTTCCTTGAGCACCCGTTCGAGGACGCCGACGCGCAGAGAGCTCAGGCGGCTGCTCGGGAGCCACTCGCCCAGCCGGGCCCGGGCCTCGGCGCCCGCGGTGTCGAGGAGACGGGCGGCCAGCGACCTTCCCGGGGGCGGAGCCCGTCCATGATCCGCTTCGTAATGCGAGAGCTCGTGCTTGAGCACCCAGCGGAATATCCGCGGACTGCGCGCGAGTTCGGGCCGGACGTAGATGGAGTCCCCGTGGGTCATCCCCAGGGAGAAGCGAGTCCAACGGCCCATCGAGGGGCGGTAGGTCTTGAGCATCCCCCGGCCCGGGGCGTTGCCCAGGAGCCCGGAGACCACGCTCGGATGGAGGTCCCAACCGCTGAGTTCCTTGCGGGCGACGCGCCAGAACTCGGCCTCGCTGACCCCTTTGCCGCGCGACATGACCGCGGTGAAGACGGCCATGTCCCAGGCCGTCCAGCCCGCGGCCCACGCGGCGGCGGCGCCGAACACGGCCGTCGCGGCCTGGAAGGCGGATTGCAGGATGGAGCCCGCCGCGGAGACGGCCCCGACCGCGGAGAGCGAGAAGAGCGAGGGGATGGCCAGGGAGGCCGCGGCCGAGACCGCGATCGTGGCCACCAAGGCTCCGGCGGACAAAGCGGCCACCACGGCGGGGAACACGGCGGAACGGTATTGGACTCGGCCGGTGTCCGCCGGGACCGGAGTCCCGCCGGACGCCGGCCCCTCCTTTTCCGATGAAGGGGCTAAGCCGTTGCGGGGACCAGACATACCCGACCCGAAGGGAACCGCAGCTACGAGCCCGGCCCCCTCAACGGGGGTCCGGTCTTGCCCCCACCCAGCGTGCAAAGAGAAATCATCCGCGGCGGTCTGGGCTTGTCCCTCCGAGCCGGCCCCGCGCCCGAGACTCCCTATCAAAGAGGGCAGGCCCAGCGACTGGAGCAGCGTCCGGCGCTCGCGCGCTTGGACGATCGGCTCCGCCGCCTGCCCGGGGATCGCGCCTGTCGCGAAGTCTCCCGTTTCCAGCCCGACCTGCCGCAACGAGTCGGGCCGCACTGCTTTCCCGAGGGGCTCCATTCCAAAGACGGCGGATCCTCGGCCGCCCTCCGAAATCGGCCGCACGCCGACGCCGAAGCGGACGGCCGCGGCCGCTTGAGCCCGGGAGGCCGCGGGGGCCGCGAGGCCCCCGGACACCAAGGCGGCGATGGACAAGGACGGGAGCGCGGTCCCGGGAGAGAGAGTCATCCGTCCCAGATCGCCGGGCACCACGCCGATCCCGGTCCGCGCCCCGGAGAATCCGGGGATCGCCTGGGCGTTTTGGCCCGCCTGGACCTGCATGGGAGCTTGCTGGGCGAGCGCTTGATAGACGCCCGGACCCGGCATGGCGGCCAAGAGAGAGGCCGAGAGGAGGGAGGCGACCGTTTTTTGGAATCCCATGGCTTCTGCTATGTTTTTAACAGGACTAGGGAGGGGCGGGCGGTGTCCAAGGACCCGGGAAGAAGGAGGGAATGGTCCCGGCGCGGCCTGGGTCTTAGGACCCTTAGGACTCAGAGGTCAGCGGATGATGGGGAGGTCGGAGCCGTTGTGCCTGTCCACATCCGGAGAAACCTCCGGCTCCGGCAGGTCGGCGCGCTCCTTGCGCCGGAGCTTGCGCTCCTTGCTCGTCGAGATGTCCATGTCCTCGCCGCCCTTGCGATGGAGGATGCTGGTGGCCCCGATGCGGAAGGGCGCGGCAAGGCCCACGGAGACGATGAAGGTCTCTCCGGCCATGGCCCCTTTGGCCTTCATCTCGCCGCTGGTGAAGAAACTCCACCAGGTCCCGTCCCGCTGGGCCCCCAGGATGACGCGGGCCTGGCTCGGCTCCGGGATCCCGCTGGCGTCCCCGACGATCGGGTTCGGGCTCACCAACGCGGTGTTCCAAAGGGACTCCAGGCGTCCGGCCACCGACCCGATGATGCGGTTATAGCCTGCCCCCACAAACGGAGTCCATTTGCCGTAGACCTTGCTCAAGACCGCGTTAAGTCCGAAACTCCGCACATCCCACTCCAACCTTCCCTTATTTATGGTGCCATCAAGCGTGGTCCCCCCGGCCTGCACTTGTTCGAAGGAATTCCTAAAATTGAAGTATCCGAAGACATGATTGTAAGCGAAAGTCACGCTGAGGAGCGGATCTTCCTCTCCACCATAGAAATGCTTGCGCAGGGCCGCCCCCAGCGTATTGCTTTGCCCGTCTCCCGTGGTAGTGGGGGAGAGTTTATAGTCCTTCGGAGTTGTCATGTCCACGGCCCGAAATCCCAGGTCCATTCGCCCCGGAAGCCCAAGACGCATGTGCATCGTGAGGTTCGGAAATCTCATCTCGTTGGGGAGCATGCCGCCTGGGTCATTGTCAGCCATGGTCTGACATGTCATGGCCGGGAACTTTGTCTTGTCAAAAGGTAGGAATCCCACACCCAGACTGATATCCGGCTGCATGCGCCAGGGTTTCATTTCGTTGGGAGGATCGAAAGTGGAGCCCGCGTTGAAGGCCAATCCTTGAGCCGTCTGCTGAGTAAGCCAGCTCATTATGCTCGTCATATCCTGGCCCAAAGAACATGCCGCCCTCGATGCAGGAACGGCACAGAAACCAAGGGGGGCTGCCACTGCGAACGTCATCAGCCGGCGCCTCATGACTTAGCCGTCCATTTCCGATTCGAGCTGGGGGAATATGATCGTGAAAAACGGGGAGGAAACGGGACCACTATCGCCCGGAAAGGTGACGACGGCAGAGGGCCGCCGCCTTTCGCATGGCGCTTATAGCCGTCCGCGCCTCCGCGACGGTGGCCGATCTGTATTCAGGACTCATAAAGGACTTTTCCCCTGCGCAAGACCGTCCTCAGAAACGAGTCGCCCATGCGAAGGCGCTCCTCGACCTCGTCCGAAGTCCTCACAAGGAGATCCAACGGCCAATAATGCGCGCCGACGGCCGAGTCCACCAGATCATATCGCCCTTCGCGGGAGTCGGGCCGGTCGAGAAGAACGAGTAGATCGAAATCGCTTCCGGCATCCGGCTTGCCGTATGCCCGCGAGCCGAAAAGTACGATTTTCTTAGGGCGGGCTTTGGCGACGATGCGCTTGACCGCCGCCGTCAGCCAGCTCTTCGCGGAGCCGCGCGTGGGAGTCTTCGGCATAATGCGTGCCTGATTGGATTCTAGAATAAAAAAGCCTCCGGCGGGGAATTTCATCGAAATTCCCCGCCGGAGGCGCCTTCCGGCTAGCCTTTCTCTTCCGGAGAGATGATGCCCGTCTCGATCCCCTTGACCACGGCTTCGGTGCGGTTGCTCACGTCGAGCTTCTGGAACACGCTGTTGAGATGGTTCTTGATGGTCTTGACGCTGCAGCCCAGGCCGGAAGCGATCTCCTTGTTGGCCTGTCCCCGCCCCAGCAAGGCCAGGACGCGGATCTCGGTCTTGGTGAGGGCCACCAGGGTCGCTTCGGCCGTCGAGCTTGACATCTGCCGCAGCCCCTGGATGAGCTTGCCCATCACCGGCTGGGGGATCATGACGCCCTCGTTGGCGAAGGTCTTGAGCGCGTTGACGAGTTCGGAGGCGGGGAGCATCTTCGAGAGGTAGCCGTTGGCCCCGGCCTGGATGGACTCCATGACATGGGCCTCGTCCTCGTAGGAAGAGAGGATGAGGACGTTGGTATCCGGGCATTCCTTGCGGATCTGCCGGGTGGCGCTCACGCCGTCCATGTGGGGGA
>CAYWAR010000298.1:0-3851 GCA_964455765.1 uncultured Elusimicrobia bacterium | reverse complement strand
TCCCCAACATCTTCCACAACCCCTCCATGCCGAGCATGGACGACTACTACGAGCCCTGGACCTACGATTACAAAAACCTCTTCAACGCGCCGGAGGGCGACGACCAGCCCACGGCGCGGCCGCTGTCGATGGTGACCGGGGAGCCCATCGACGTGGAGGCCGGGCCCAACTGGGACGACGACCTCGGCGGCTCGCGGGTCTACGCGGCCAACGACCCCAACCTGGAAGCCTTGACCCCGCGCCAGAAGGCCCAGCTCTTCGCGGTGGAGCGGCTCATGATGTTCTATTTCCCCCGCATCTGCAACCACTGCCTCAATCCCTCCTGCGTGGCCTCCTGCCCCTCCGGGGCGCTCTACAAGCGCGGGGAGGACGGCATCGTCCTGCTCGACCAGAACCGCTGCCGCGCCTGGCGCTCCTGCGTCTCCGCCTGCCCCTACAAGAAGACCTTCTTTAACTGGCAGACCGGGAAATCGGAGAAGTGCATCCTCTGCTTCCCCCGCCTGGAGACCGGGCAGGCTCCGGCCTGCTTTCATTCCTGCGTGGGCCGCATCCGCTACCTGGGCGTCCTGCTCTATGACGCGGACCGCATCCAGGAGGTCGCCTCCAGCAAGGATTCGGAGCTCATCGAGGCCCAGCGCTCCATCATTCTCGACCCCCATGACCCGGAGGTCGCCGCCGCGGCCAAGCGCTCCGGAGTGCACGACTCCATCCTCGACTCGGCGCGCAAGTCCCCCGTCTATAAGTTCGTCAAGGAATGGAAGATCGCCCTGCCCCCCCACATCGAATTCCGGACCCTGCCCATGCTCTTCTACGTCCCTCCCATGGCGCCGGTCATGTCCGCCAAGGAGGGCTCGGTCGTCTCCAACGTGTCGAAAGGGTTCTTCCCGGAGATCGACGAGGCGCGCGTCCCCCTGGAGTTCCTCGCGCGGCTCTTCGGCGCCGGCGACGTGGGCAAGGTCCGCGCCGCGCTCAAGAAGCAGATGGCCGTGCGCGTCTGGCGGCGGGCCGTGACCGTGGGGGACGTCGAGAGATCCGCCGCGGAGGCGATGCTCCGGGAGGCGGGCTCCTCCCCCGCGGAGGCGGAGGCGATCTATAAGCTCACGGCCTTGTGCACCTTCGAGGACCGCTTCGTCATCCCCCCGTCGCACCGGGAGATGGCCATCGAGATGATGGAGGACCCCCTGGAACGCAAGCAGTCCACGGGGTTCGGCTTCTTGTCCGCGCCGCGGAGGGGGATGTGAGGGAAGCCCTGGGCGCCCTGCTGGCCTATCCGGACGGGACATTTTGCGAGCGCCTCGCCGCCTGCGCTCGCGCGCTCGCCGCCGCTCCCGTGGAAGCCTCCTCCGCTTTCGAGAGCTTCCGCTCGCTCGTCGCCGGCAAGGACGTGCGGGAGCTCGAGGAGCTCTATACGCGCACCTTCGACATGAATCCGGCCTGCTCCCTCGATGTCGGCTGGCATCTCTTCGGGGAGCAGTACGAGCGCGGGGCGTTCCTGGTGCGCATGCGCGGACTCCTGCGCGGGCTCGCCATCGCCGAGGACCATGAGCTGCCGGACCATCTTTCCCACGCGCTCGCCGCGGCCTCCCGGATGCGGGCCGAGGAGGCCCGCCGTTTCGAGGCCGAATCCCTGGCGCCCGCGGTGCGCAAGATACTCGAGGGACTGGAGGAGTCCAATCCCTATCGTCACCTGATGCGGGCGATCGCCGTCCTGCTGCCTCCCTCCGCCGGCCTTTCGGCCGTTGCCGCGGCTGGTCCAGGGCGCCGGAGGACGGCATGAACGCCGCCTATCTCGACCCCTTCCTTTTCGCCATCTTCCCCTACATGGCGCTCTTCGTCTTCTTCCTGATGACGGTCTATCGCTACCGGGTCAGGCAATTCACCTATTCCAGCCTCTCTTCCCAGCTCTTGGAGAACCAGCACCACTTCTACGGGATGGTGCCCTTCCACTTCGGGATACTCGCCGTGCTCTTCGGGCATGTCGTCGCCTTCCTGCTCCCGCGTGAGCTCATCCTCTGGAACTCGGCGTCCGCGCGGCTCTACATCCTCGAAGCCTCCGTCTTCATCTGCGCCGTCCTCTCCCTCTTCGGGCTGGTCAACCTGGTCCTGCGGCGGGCGGCTTTCGCGGCGCTGAGGAAGGTCACGCTCCCCTCGGACTGGCTGCTCTTCGGCCTTCTCTTGTTCCAGGTCGTCTCCGGAGTTTTCGTCGCCCTGTTCCATCCCTGGGGTTCCTCCTGGTTCGCCTCCACCCTGACCCCGTATCTCTGGTCCCTGGTGCGGCTGAGCCCGGACCTGGCCCTCGTGGCTCCGCTGCCCTGGCTGGCGAAGGCGCACATCGTCGGGGCGTTCGCCATCATCGCGTATTTCCCGTTCTCGAGGATGGTCCATGTCCTGGTGGTCCCCAATCCGTATCTTTGGCGCAGGCCGCAGGTCGTGCGCTGGCACGGCCCTAGATCCGTGAGCGGAGCATGAACGAGGCGCCCACGCGGGGTTCGCATAAGACGCTGTTCCTCACCACGCTCGGCTTCACGGTCTGCTTCGCGGCCTGGATGCTCAACGGGGTCCTGGTGACGTTCCTGGCGGAACAGAGGGTCTTCAACTGGGGGCCCGTGGAGCTGGGCTGGCTGATGGGCATCCCCGTGCTCTCCGGCTCCATCTTCCGGCTCTTCGCCGGGATGCTCTGCGACCGCTACGGCGGGAAATACGTGTGCGCGGCGGTGCTCTTCCTTTCCGCGGCGCCCATGTACCTCCTTTCCTATGCGGACGGCTTCACGAGCTTCGCCCTCCTGAGCTTCGGGTTCGGCTTGGCCGGGAACTTCTTCGCGACGGGCATCGCCTTCACCTCCTACTGGTATCCCAAGCACTGGCAGGGAAGGGCTCTGGGGATATTCGGGGCCGGGAACGCCGGCGCCGCGATAACGACGCTGGCCGCTCCCACGATGCTCAACCGGCTGACCGGCGGCCTGACGGATATGGAAGGCTGGCGGACCCTGCCCCGCATCTACGCCCTGGCTCTTTTCTGCATGGGGATCGCGTTCGTGTTGTTCACGGAGAACAGGAGGCCCAAGAACGCGCCCGAGACCTTCCTCGGCCTGCTCGCTCCGCTCAAGCAGGTCCGGGTCTGGAGGTTCGGCCTCTACTACTTCCTCGTCTTCGGTTGTTTCGTGGCTTTCTCGCAGTGGCTGGTGCCCTATTTCGTCAACGTCTACGCCCTCTCGCTGGTGAGCGCGGGGTTCTGCGCTTCGCTCTTCAGCCTTCCTTCGGGGGTGATCCGGGCCATCGGGGGCTGGCTGGCCGACGCATTCGGGGCCCGGAAGATCATGTATTGGGTCCTGGGAGCCTCGGTCGTGTGCAGCGTCCTGCTCAGCGTCCCCAAGATGAAGATCTATTCCCCCGGGAAGGGGATCACGGCCAAGCTGGGGGGCACGGTGGGCGAAGTGACGGGCTCCCATGTCCGGGTGGGGGAATACGACTATGGACTGGCGGAGAAGACCGCCTCCAGCGATGACGACCCCTCCGACGCGGACCTGCTCGTCTGGCCCAGGAAAACGGTCTGGCAGGAGGCCGCCGTGCGTCAAGGCGAGAAGGTCAAGAGGCGGCAGCTCCTGGCGCGAGGCACGACCCGGATATTCTTCCAGGCCAACGTCTGGATCTACGCCGCGCTGGTGCTGGTCATCGGCACGCTCTGGGGGATCGGGAAGGCCGCGGTCTATAAGTACATCCCCGATTATTTCCCCCGCGAGGTCGGGTCGGTGGGCGGGATGGTCGGGCTCCTCGGGGGCTTGGGAGGCTTCTTCTGCCCCATCGCCTTCGGCTATCTCCTCGAATGGACCGGCCTGTGGACGAGCTGCTGG
>CAYWAR010000297.1:0-3858 GCA_964455765.1 uncultured Elusimicrobia bacterium | reverse complement strand
AATGCCACGAAGCGCGAGCTGGATCTGGAGATCGCGAAGGGAAGCGCGCAGGTGAAGGCCGGGGAGACGGCGTTGAGGATGTGGAAGGAATCCCGGTCGCCCTCGGTGACGAAATCCATGACGAGCTTCCCGGTTCGCACATGCAGGAGCTGGGCCCGGATGCCGGGCTCGGCCCAGCGCGTGTAGCTGCGGGGGTCGACTCCGTGGGCCAGCTCGGAAGCCAGGGCCACCAGGCGGGCCTTGGAATACTTGCGCAGTTCCTGCACGGCGAGCGCCCCGAAATCGAAGCCCGAGGAGAGCAGGAGGCCGGCCTGGCGCATGAGGATCTCGGCGAGCTCGCCGCCGCTGAAATTATCGAAGCCGTGATACTGCTCCCGCCAGAAGGCCGGTATGGCCGTGGGCCCGATCTTGACGCGGCCATCCTCCTTGACCGTGAAATGCACCCCGAGGAAAGGGTTCCTCAGGTCGGGCACCGGGTATATGTGCACGCGCAGGGAACCGACGGGGTCATCGGAGTAGAGGTAGAGGCCCTTGAAAGGGAGGATGCGGTATTCCTGGGAGAAGCCGAAGTCCCTGGCCACGCGGTCGGCGTAAAGGCCGGCGGCGTTGACCGTGAAGCCCGCCTCCAGCTCGCCCGCGGCCGTGCGCAGGACCTTGCCCTTGCGGCCCAGATAGCCCGCGCTCAAGCGCACGGAGATGCCCTCCGAGCGCGCGTCGTCCTGCAGGGCCTGCATGACGCGGGAAGGCTCGACGGAAGCCGTGGAGGGGGAGAAGAGGGCCTTTTTAAACGTCTTGGCCCGGGGCTCGAGCGTCTTGGCGTCCTCCTCGGAGAATTCCTTGAGGTCCACCCCGTTGGCCTTGCCCCGGCGGTTGAGCTCCTCCAGAGCAGGGAGGTCGGCCTCGTCCTTGCATACCACGAGCTTCCCGCAGCGGTTGAGGGGGATCTTCCTTGAGTCGCAGTACGCGGAGAGCTTCCGGTTGCCCTCGGCGCAGAAGCGGGCCTTGAGGCTGTCGGCGGTGTAGTAGAAGCCCGCGTGGAGGACGCCGCTGTTGCGGCCGCTGGCATGGCGGCCCACATCGTTCTCCTTCTCGAACACGGTCACCTTGGCGCCGGGATTTCGCCTCTTGAGTTCCCGGGCCACGCAGAGGCCTATGACCCCCGCGCCGATGACGGCGTAATCCGCGGTTTCCACTCAACGGATTCTACACTAAATGGGGGAATCGACATACGCGTTAGTCCCAGGAAGTTTCGTGGGACGGCGGCTCCAGGAGAGTCCCTGTCCCTTTTCCGGGCGGGGCAGGGACCGGCGGCCCACGCGCGAGGAGGATCGAGGCTCAATACTGAGGGACAGCCCGGGCCGTGCCGGACATGCGATGAGCTCTCAAAAACGAGGGATAGTCCCCTGGAGCATCCTGGCCGCGCTCGGCCTAGCCGCCGCGACCTCGATCTCGGCCCTCATTTTCCTGGAGACCCGGGAGGGGCTGAACCTGGGGTCTCCCCTCGCCTCGGGCTCCAATAGGAGGGCGGGGCCGTTATTCCCCTCTATCCCCACCCTGGAGGAGGCCCGGGAGCCGGATCCATCAGCCATGGGATACCGAGGTTATCCCAAGCATCCGCTCCCGGGTCCGCATGGGCCGTCGGCCGGCGCAGGGAAAAATCTTCCCGAAGGATTCGACCCCGCTCACGGCGAAGGATGGAAAGACGCCCTGAACTCCGGTGGATATGGGGGCGCCGTGCTCTCGAAAGCTCATGGCCGCCGGGACGGCGGCTTCGATGCCTTCGTAGAGGCCCCGGCGGGGATCCAGGAGTCCGGGGGCCCTGGAGGAGAGCGTGGACGCCCGAGCGGATACGGCCGAGGCGGCGAAGGGACTCTTCCCGCGTCGGCGAGAACGGAAACCATGAACGGCTTCACCCGGGCGCGCAATGACGGCAGGCTCAGGAAACAAGGCCGGGCGAGAGGGGAGAAAACGGCGGCCGCCGCGGAGGTCCGCGCGCCGGGTCCGGCGGAGGACGACACGGTTGATCCGGGGTGGGATGGGGAGGATGGGCATCCCTCGGATTGGGGGGAGGGATTTGACGCCGGGCTTCGAGCCCGGGGCTTGCTCAAAGGATTTAAATCGGCGCGCGCGCGGCGCGAGCGCGCACGGGGACTAGGAGGCAGGAAACCGCCGACCCTCAAGTCCTACCTGGGGAAAGCTCTCAAGCCGCCCGAAGGCGCCCTCCGGGCACCGTCCTTCTCCCATCTTAAGAATGCGTTTCCCGAGCGGGCGCCGGACGGGGGGGCTATTCAGCGTGGAACGCCTTTGCCCGCCGTAGTCGAAGGCATGAGACTCCCTTCCGAGGTTCCGGAGTTCGAGCAGTGGCGCAAGGAGCCCGTTGAGCGGACTCCGCATTGGCATCGGGGCGGGGCCGGGACGCTCTTCTTTCATAAAGGCAAGGATTGGGGGTCGCCCGCGCAAAGCGGCTGGGTCTGGATGGTCCCCTATTACCGCAGATGGTGGACCGTCGCCGACGGAGCCCAGCGCCTGATTCGCCATCAGGAGCATTGGTGGTGGAAGACCCGGGACGGGTGGTTCGTGCTCCATGGGGGAGAACCGTGGTCCTACCGCCATTTCCCGGACTGGAAGCGCGCGGGTTTCTGGAACCCGGGCAGCGGCGTGAAGATGCTCTACAGCGAGGACGCCTCCCGCGTGGCGCTCATAGCGCCCAACGGAACCTGGATCGTTTATGACGCGGCCGACGGCAGGGAAGTGGTGAGAGGGCACGAATAGCCGGGCACCTGCGCAAGCGCCCAAATCCTCCACTAAGCCGTGATTAGTCGGCGGGAGGGCCTGGCTCGAACCTCGTCCTGCGGGTACGCGGTCGGCCGAGGTGTCGGCCGCCGCTCGGAACTCGCCCGGCTGCCCTGGTAGTCGAGAGCCGGGCTCCGTTACGCCCCGCAGGCCGAGGCTTCGAGCCACCCCCCGCCCGTTCTCGGCAACTCCTGTCGAACCGCGCTTTTTCAACTCGCCTTGAGGCGAGTCCAGGGGCGGTTCCCACAAGAGCCCGTGCCTTCGCGCCAAGAGCGGTCTCTCATCCGGCGTGTGAGAAGTCCGGCGACTTTTCACCGATGCTTAAGGGGATGCCCTTTGTGTGGGACGCGATGTCATTTTATTGTATTGAGGTCCTGTTCCTCCGGGAAGGATCAAGACGCAAGCTCCGACGGGTGGCCGCGGGGGGTATGATCGGGCCGAGAAGCAACCGGGGCGTAGTCCCCGGGGCGGTCGCAGGCCCGATGGGCCCCCCCGCGGACAGGCCCTGTCGGAGCCAGAGAACCTCCTTGCTGGAGGAACGGAGTATGCGGGCGCCTGGCACCGGTGCGGTCTTATGGGTTAGAATCTGCCTTATCAGTATGCGTTATTCCTTCCTGATCTTCTCCCTGCTGTTTGCACCTTGCCGCGCGGCCGCGGCCGTTGAACCGTCCTCCTCGGCCTCTTCGGCCGTCGTCGGGGGCCTCCCCGTTTTTCAGGCCGACATCCCCACCGGCTATGCCGCCACCCAGGGAGCGCTGCGCCTTCCCATGGCCGGCATGTACCTCAAGCGCCTGCCCGAGGGGGAAAGCGCCCTGATCGTGGAAGTGTATCGCTCGACGGACGGGGGCGTTCCGGACCCTGAGGCCTTCCTCCGCGACTTGGAGGGCGGAAAGGGCGGCCTTCCTTCCCCGTCCAAGCGCAAGGCCGGCGGACGCGAGTTCGCCGTCTATGACGGGCTCGAGGTGGAATCCTTCACCCGCCGCATCTCTCCGCTCGATCCGCACTCCCAGAGCCTGGGGCGGACCCCGCCTCCGCCCAAGCTCGGCTGGTTCGACGAAAGGCGTT
>CAYWAR010000296.1:875-3860 GCA_964455765.1 uncultured Elusimicrobia bacterium | reverse complement strand
CCCGGGTCCAGGCCGGCATGGTGGGCGTCAACGTGCCCATCCCGGTGCCGCTGGCCTTCTACTCCTTCGGCGGCTGGAAGAACTCGGCCTTCGGCGACTCCAACCAGCATGGGATGGAGGGCGTGCGCTTCTTCACCCGGGTGAAGACGGTCACCTCCCGCTGGCCCGCCGGGATCCGAAAAGGCGCGGAGTTCGTGATGCCGACGCTGAAGTGACTTAAAACGGGAAGCCGAAGGGCAGAAGAAAAAAGAAGTTGAAGACCGCCCCGGCGCTCAGGAAAGGGCCGAAGGGGATGGGGTCCTGGCGCCGGATGCGGCCCAGGACCAGCAAGCCCACCCCATAGGCCGCCCCGAGGGCGGAGCCCACCACCATGCAGTCGAAGGCACCCAAGACCCCGCTCCAGGCGCCCACGGCCGCCAACAGCTTCACGTCGCCCCCCCCCATGGCCTCCTTCTTGAATATCCTCTCCCCGAACTCGGCGATGGCCCAACAGCCGAAGAACCCGGCCGCGGCCCCGCCGAGGGAGTGGAGCCAGCGCCAGCCCAGGCCCCCCTCGAAGAGCGGATTGAACGGGGCGATGAGCAGGCCCGCGGTCAGGAGCCCAAGGGAGAGCGAGTTCGGGATGAGGAAGGTGTCCCAGTCGATGAGCGCCACGGCCAGGAGCAGGCCCGCGGCGACGAGAGCCAGGGCGGTCCAGAGCGGGTCGCCCGGCCAGCGCAGGGACAAACCCGCGCCCAGCGCGCCGCAGGACGCCTCGACCAAGGGGTAGCGCCGGGAGATGGGTTTTCGGCAGCGCCGGCAGCGGCCGCGCAGGAGGAGGAAGCTCAGCACGGGGATGTTGTCGTAGAAAGCGATGGGGGCGGCGCACTTGGGACAGCGCGAGCGGGGATGGAGTATGGACTGCTCCTCGGGCAGGCGGTGGATGAGCACGTTGACGAAGCTGCCCACGCAGAGGCCCAGCCCGGCCCAGAACGCCATTTCCAAAGTCGGTATTGCTATCATCTGGACTGTCGAGAGAGCATTCTACATAAATGCCCCGCGATCTTAAGAAAGCCTGGCCGGCGTTCCTCCTCGCCGCGTGCACGGCCTATGTCGTCTGGTTCTGGCGGCCGCTCCTCCTCCAGGGGCTCGTCGTCATCGATGGGGACGCCTTCCCCTACTATTACCCGACCTGGGCCATCGGCAAGCGCCTGCTCCAGGAAGGCGGCTCCCTGCTCTGGGACCCCTATCGGAACATGGGCCAACCCTTCCTGGCCGACCCGCGCAACCAGGCCCTCTATCCTCCGCGCCTGCTCTCCCTCTTCCTGGGCTATGTGGATTACCAGCGCATCTATGTGGTGTTCCACTCGCTCCTGGCCGCGGTGTTCGCCGCGCTCATCGTACGCAGGCAGTGCCGGGAGCCCGAGCCCGCGCTGCTCGCGGCCTTAGGCGCGGCCTTCAACGGCTATGCTTATTGGAGGATACTCTACTCCAGCGACTTGGCCGCCCTCGCCTGGATTCCCGCCGCCTTCTATTTCCTCATGGAGCGCCGGCCCATCGCCTTGGCCGTCTGCTTGTCGCTCCAATGGCTCTCCGGGTTCACGCCGTACTTTCTCTTGACCGCGGCGGCCTTATCCCTCTACGCGGCGACCGAGGGCTTGCGCGCCCTTTCCTGCCTGCTCAAGGGGCTGGCGCTCATGCTAGGCCTCTGCGCGGTCCAAGCGCTCCCTTTCATCGAGCTGATCGGAGAGCTCGACCGTCCGATGTTCCTCGACCCGGGCCTGGCCTTCGAGCATTCCCTCTCCTGGCCGGACCTCCTGCGCCAGTCCCTCACCCCCGCCTTCCTAAAGCCCTGGGTGAGCCAGGGGGCCCCGGCTATGTCCAGTTTCTACTTCGGCCCGGTGCTCGGCGGCCTTTTCGTCCTCGGCATGCTCCGCGGGGAGGGGCGGGAACGCCGGCTGGGAGCCTTGGGCCTGCTCTTCCTTCTGCTGGCCGCCGGGAAGAATCTGCCCGGCTACCGCCTGCTCCCCTTCATAACGGTCTTTCGTTTCCCCTCCCAATGGCTGGCTCCCTTCACCCTGCTCTTCGCTTTGACCGCGGCCGCGGGACTGTCCCGGCTGCGGAGCCGGGCGCTGCGCGCCGCGCTCGTCCTCCTGGCCGCCGCGGACCTGCTCCTCTACGCCGACCCGAGGTTCTTCAACTGGGGGGACCAGCGCTATCTCACCGCGGTGCCGGGCCTTTTTAAGACTCCGAGCTTGTTCGACCCGGGCTACCGGACCTTCCACTCAAAACGCTTCATCGAGGCTTCCCGCAACTGGCGGCGGGGCTCGGCCGAGGATTGGCAGCTCTTCAAGGCCGCGCTGACCCCGTCCTTCGGGGCCTCCTTGGGTCTGCGCGAGGCCGCCAGCTACTACACGCTCCCCACGCGCCGCACCCGCGCCTATCGCCTGCGGATGGCGGCGGAGCCCCTGGGTTCCCCCCTCTACGACCATGCCGGCGTGCGCTCCATCATCACGCTCGGCGAGGAGCATGTCCTCGGCTCGGGGCTCATCCGCCCGGAGCACATGAGGCTTGCGACCAACCCGGGGGCGAAAGCGCATGTCTTCGGCCTCGACGGCCAAACGGTGGAACTCCTTCAAGACAAGCCCGGAGACCTGCTCGCGCGCGTCCAGGGCCCCGGTCTCGTGGTCTTATCGGAAGCGCATTATCCGGGCTGGACCGCCCGCCGGGAGGGACGGCCCGTCCCCCTGGAACTATTCGAAGGGACTTTTCCCGCGGTGCGTCTCTCCGCGGGAGGCTCCGTGCGCTTCACCTACCGGCCCCTGAGCGCCCGGCTGGGGGCGCTGGTGAGCTTGGCCACCGTCCTCGCATTGGGGATCCGATTGAAACGGCGGCACGGAAAGCTCAAGGAACACGGAGCCCCCGGCCTTTCGGCCGGGGGCTAGTCTGCGGCTCGATCGAACGCCTAGCTCAATAAGTCGACCAAGTGGTACCCTTGGTGTCGGG
>CAYWAR010000296.1:0-865 GCA_964455765.1 uncultured Elusimicrobia bacterium | reverse complement strand
CTTTCGTCTGCGTCTTGCGCATGGTCTTTGCCCTCCTTTGTGCCGGCATGATGAATCAGGAGTAATTCAGCCGATCCCGGCACGCTTGGCGGACCCAACGCAGTGTAATGGTTAGAGTTTAACCCGAAAACCCCTGGGAGTCAAGGCCGCCGAGCTGTGACTATAGACACGAGCCCCCGGCCTCGCGGCCGGGGGCTCGTCTGCGGCTCGATCGAACGCCTAGCTCAATACGTCGACCAGGTGCTCCCCTTGGTGTCGGTGTGCGTGCAGTTGACGAAGAGCGAACCGAAGTTCGCGTCCGTGGCCCCGTTGTTGTAGGCCCAGCCGCCCGCATTGGTGATCGCGGCAACGCCCGAGTTGAGGCTCACTACGGCGCTGTCGGCGTGGTAGGCCGGAGTCTTCGCCGTGGGCATCGTCGCCAGGTACTTGGCGCCGTTGGTGAGCGACACGGGGTTGTCGGGATAGAGCCCCTCCATGTCCCCGTAGTAGATGCTCAGCGCGCTGCGGATGGCGCCCAGGTTGCCCTTCGTGGCGCCTTCGTTGGACTTGCGGATGAGCTCGGCGAACTTCGGGATGGCGATCGCCGCCAATATACCTATGATTGCGACCACGATCATCAGCTCGATGAGCGTGAAACCCTTCTTCGTTTGCATTCAATGCCTCCGATATTCTGTATCAGCGTTTCCGCCGAGAACGACCGACGGCCCGATTATGCAAAAAAAACCCCGGCAATGCAACTGGCGCCGGAGTGTTTCACGCGGTCCGCGCGGAGAAATCTCATGGGCAAGGGGGGATTTGAACCCCCACGGCCTTTCGGCCACACGGTCCTGAGCCGTGCGCGTCTGCCAGTTCCGCCACCTGCCCG
>CAYWAR010000295.1:0-3878 GCA_964455765.1 uncultured Elusimicrobia bacterium | reverse complement strand
TCCCAGTTGGAGCCGAAACGCTTGCCGCGGATGGGCACGTTGTCGGTATGGCCTTCGACGCGGATCTCGTTCTTGACGCTGACCATCTCGGTCGCGATGGTCTTGAGCACGGGCAGGGCCTCCTCCTTGAGCTCGGCCTTGCCCGAGTCGAATAGGATGCCGTCCTTGAGGTTCATGCGCACGCTCTTCTCGGTGATGATGATCCCGACGTCCTTGCCCTCGATGTTCTTCTTGAGCTCCTGGTAGGCGAATATCTCGCGGTCCTTTTGATCGGCGGCCGCCTTGATCTTGGGGTCGATCTTTCCGCCGAAAACGCTCTGTATCTGGAGGAGGGACTGGTCGATCTTGGGCTGGTCCTGGGGCTTGGTCTCCTTGGAAAGCGTATAGGAGAGCATGATGAGGAACAATATCATGAGATAGCTCATGAGGTCGCCGTAGGTGACGGCCCACAGGGCGCCCCGGTTGAGGTGGGCCTCGAGCTCCTCTTTCCTGAACCTGTAGACGGCCATTATTTGAACGCCTGCAGGCGGCGCTCGAGCACCAGCGGCACCACGCCCTGCATCATGCTCACCACGCCCTCGATGACCATGGCCTTGACCTTGATCTCCTCCCAGAGGCGGAATCTCAGCTTGCCGGCCACGGGGACGCAGAAGAAATTCGCGAACATGATCCCATAGAAGGCCGTGGTGATGGCCACGGCCATGGCCGGGCCGGCTTTGGCCGGGTCCGCGATCTGCTGGAGCACGTGGATGATGCCCACGAGCGTCCCGATGAGGCCGAACATGGGCGAGAGCACCCCGGCGGTGCGGATCACGTTGATGATCTCATTGGCCCTGTCCACCTTGTTGTTGACCTCCATCTCGAGGACCTTGCGCACGAAGTCCGGGTTGTTGTACTCCATGGCCGTGGTCGCGGCCTGGGCCAGGAAGCCCCCGGCGACCCGGTCGTCAACGCCGCGCAGGGAGCCGATGCCGCGGGCCTGCACCTGCTCGGCCAGGCGGGTGAGCACCGGCACCAGGGCGGCCGGGTCCCCGAAGGAGTCCGAGCGCAGCAGGCCGGCCATGGCGGCGACCGTCTCCCGCACGTAGCGCAGCGGGGTGTTGATCAGCATGGCGAGCACCGTGCCGCCGAAGACGATGACGATGCCGTGGGCGTTGATGAAAAGGCTCGTGACCTCTCCGGCGGCCACGCCGAGGAGGATGAGCCCCGCGAATCCAAAGAAACCCACGACGCTGGTGATGTCCATAGGATGCTCCTAATCCGTCATCGGGTCTTGTTCTTCTCCAGCCAGGCGTTCACCACGGCCAGCTTCTTGTCGAACTCCGGTTGAAGGTCTTCCATGTCCTTGCGCAGCCGCGCGAGCTTCGCCCGAAGCAGGGGCTCTTGCTCGGAACCCGGCGGCTCGGCGCGCAAAGCTTCCAGGGTCCGGGTCATCTCCAAGTCGAGCTCATCGCGTTTCTTGAGCGACTCTACCAAACTCTCCAGAGAGGCCTCCACCAGGAGCTCGGGACCCCCCGCCCGCTTCCAGCGCTCGGGGGCCTCCCTGAGCGCGTGCAGGATGTTGTTCTCCCAGAGGAGCCTGCCCTGGCGCTCGCGCTCGCGCGCTTTCTCCGCGTCGTCCAAGCGGCGCTCGAGGTCCGCCATGCGCCCGATGACGATGGAAAGCCCCGGGATCTCCAGGGACGCGAAGGTCCGGGCCGGCCCCGGACCCGTGCTCCCCGGCGGCCGCCCGGCGTGCCCGGGCCGCTCCTCTGCCTCCCCCGTGCCTTGTGGAACCGGCGTCTCCGAGGGCGCCGCGTTCTCGATCCTTGAAAGCTGTTCTTTGAGCCTTTCCTTGAGCTGGGCGAGCCCCTCTTCCTTCTCCAGGAAGGCGAGTACCTCCGAAGCCGGGATCATGCGCAGTTGGGCCATGGCCAGGCGCGCCTCCAGCTCCTCCACCTTGCCCCGCACCGTCGAGTGATCCTCCCTGAGCCTCCGGTCGAAGCGGGCCGCGCGTTCCTGCTCCCGGATGCCGCGGAAGAGGTCCTCCACCTCGGTCTGGGCCTTGCGCTGGGCGTCCTCCCTCTCCCGGAGTATCAGGTTGGCGCGCAGCGCCTCCTGTTGGGCCAGCTCCAGCCTCTTCTCCAAGAGCTCCACGCGCGTGTGCAGGAAGAGCGCGAGCTCGGTCGGCGCCTGGGGCGGCTCGGGCGCCGCCTCCTCCCCTTCCGCCGGGGCCGGGGGAGAGGCCGCCTCAACGAGCTTGCGTTCGAGCTCCTCGATCTTGGCCCGCATGGGAGCGAGCGCGTCCTCGGAGGGGGCGGCGGCCTGCGCGAAATCCCCCTCCACGGTCGAAACCTCGGGAGGGGGTTGGCCGCGCAGGGACGCGAGCAGGAAATCGACTTTTTCGGCCATTTAACCCACTCCCGCCCCCTCTTCTTGAGCGGGGAGGGCCTCCTCTTTCTGCAGGGTCTTGAGCTCGATGCGCCGGGTCACCGGATTGGTGATGCGGCCGTCGGCGATGAGCTTGGCGACCGCCTTGACGATGCGCTCATGCGTCTTCTTCACCGCGGCTTCGGAGGGCCGGCCGACCTGCATCATCTGCGCCAGGATCGCCCAGGTCTTGGGCAGCATCTGCCCCCTCAGGGCCTCGACCAGGAGTTCAGGAGCCTCATAGAGAGCGAAGGCCCATTCCTCCAAGGTCACGACGGAGAGCACCAGCGACCAATCCTTCTCCTCGAGGTCGGAGAGGTCCTCGAAGAGCAGTATCCTCTCGCGCGCCGCGGCGTAGAGGTCGGGGTCGGTGGCTTCCAGCATGCCCAGGAGCTCCCGCTTGCCGCGCAGGTCGGAGGTGTCGATGAGCTCGAGCAGGTTGGAGCGTCCGCCCACGGCGCTGTCCATGCGCCGTTCCAGCTCGTCCTTGACCGCGGAGACGACCTCGGCCTCCACGAAGCGGATGCGGCTCAGGTGCAGGAGCACCTGGCTATAGGCGGAGGGGGAAAGCTCGGCGAGGAAGAGCTTCTTGACCTCCTGGCTCAGGTGCGCGGCCACCAGGGCGACGTTCTCCGGGTCCTGGCCGCGCAGGAGCTCGGCGAGCGTCTCCACCTGGTCCGGCCGCACGTTGAAGACGATCTTCTGCGTCCCCGCTTCCTCCTCCTCATCCTCCTCCCCCTCCTTCTTCTTCCCATCCGCGCCGGCCCCGCCGCCTCCCTCGCCTTCCTTCCCCTGGCCGAAGTCCATCTGGAGCTGATGGGCCTGGGCTTGGGCCACGGAATCCATGGCGCTGGCCAGCTTGAGGAAGCAGGCGGCCACCACCACCAGGGTGATGAGCGTCATGAGGCTCACGACGGCGTACTTGAAGAGGAGGCTCACGGACTCCTGCGTGTGCCATATCGTCTTCCAGGGAGGGGCGAAGGGCGCACGGGTGATGGACATCTCATCGCGCTCCTCCTGGAGGTTGAGTATCTCCTTGACGGCCTTGATCAGGACGTCGTCCATCTCGGCGTTCACGGTCCGGTCGAGCACGACCGTGACCTTCAGCCGCTTGACGAAGGAACTGGGAAAGGAATTTTGCCTCTCATAGGACTTCGCGCCGAAACCCGGGGCCGCTTCCGGCGAGGGGATGCCGGGCAAGAGCTCCTGTCCTGCGCTCTGCGCCCCGATGTTCTGCCAGAGAAAGAGGGCGTTCCTCTCCTCCCCCCCGACGGCCGCACCGGCCTTCACCTCGAACTTCTCGATGCGCGTGAAATCGATCGTCGCGTCCACGACCACGCGGGAGCGGTTGGGGCCCAGGATGCGCAGGAGCACGGACTCCGCCTTCTCCTCGAGCGACCGCTCGAACTTGGCCTTGTCGTCGAGCGGTATCCCCGACTGGGCCCTAGCCGGCCATGGGAGAGCGCCGA
>CAYWAR010000294.1:0-3926 GCA_964455765.1 uncultured Elusimicrobia bacterium | reverse complement strand
CCGCGAGCCTGAGCGGGGACTCCTGCGTGGTCGTGCGGGACACGCAGACCTACTCCGAGCAGGTCACCGTCCAGGGCTTCGCCAACAACGGCTACCGCATCAAGATCATGGCGGATCCGAGTTTCGTGAGTTCCGGGCCGGTGGTGAGCCCGCCGGTCCTATCCACCGCCGCCTTCCTGCTTCAGAACGCCAGCGTGACCATCCAGAATGTCGCCGTCATCGCCACGAACACCGTGGCCTACGGGGTCCAGGCCTCCTCCTCCTTCATTTACTTGAGCGGCATGACCATCGACGGCCGGACCAGCGTCGTCGCCGCGGGCATTACGCTCTCGAGCTGGAGCGCCATCAGCGGGTCGAGCGTCTCCGCCCAGGGAGCGACCGCGGTGGGCATCCTCGGCATCGGGAACGCGGTTTCCGACAGCACCATGACCGCCGGCGCGGCGAACGCCCCGTCCCTGGCGATCATCGGGGCCTCCTCCAACACCATCACCCGCTGCCGGATGGAAAGCTCCGCTTGGAACGCGGCTTACATCTCCTCGGGCGTCTATAACACGATCTCCTACAGCACGATCACGAGCAGCGCCTTGGGCGCCGCCGCGCTCACGGTCTGGCGGGCGTCGTGGACCACGCTTTCCCATTCGTACGCCTTCAACCCATCGGATCACGGAGCGCTGTTCGCGCACGCTTATTGGACGACCGTCGAGTCGAGCACGATGGCTTCCTCCGCCGCTAATTTCGCGGGCGCCTTCCTCTGGAACTCCTCCTCCAATACCCTGCAAGACAGCCTGGCGTTCAACGCCGGGACCGGCTACGGCCTGCGCATCAGCGGCGCCTACAACACGGTCTCGGCCAGCCGCATCCGCCGCGCCGGCATCGGCGGAAACGCCAACCTGATCCTCCGGAGCACGATGACCAGCGAGGGTTCCGAGGGGCTCTTCGTCGACGGCTCGTCGCTGACGGTGGCCAACTGCTATGTCCAGGGAGCCTCCACGGGCGCTCTCCTGGCCGGCTCCACGGCCACGCTCATCAGCGACAGCGTCCTGGTCGCGACGGACGCCTTCGGGACGGGCTTGGTCCTGCTCGGCCCCAGCGCCCTCTACGCCTCCGGAGGGAACCAGGGGGTCTCGGTCGCGTCCACGACGCTTCTGGCCGGAACGGGCGGCACCGGGATCCTATTGGACTCCGACAACCAAGGAACCCTTTCCTTGGCCACGGTCACGGTCCGGGGCGCGCGATTCGGCGTGCGCATCTCGACGCCGGGCGCGGGCGCATCCCTCTCCATCGCCTCCATGACCTTCGAATCGCTTCAGGCCGGCGCCACCGCGATCCGCTTCCTCGGAGGCGTTTTCATCTCCAGCTTCACGAACCTGACCTTCGCGGACTCCGGCCTCGGGGTCAACGTCGACGCGGCGGCGCTCTCTCCGGGCTCGCGGATCACCGTGCGCGCGGACACCGGCGCCCATACCGGCCCCCATTTCGAGAACGACCCGGGCGGCTATGTGGAATGGGCCGATTTCCAGCGCCCGGGGGTCCCCGGCGCGCTCACGGGCGCCACACTGGGCGTCTCCTCCATCTCATGGACCTGGTCTGCGACAAGCGGCACGGAGTTCTACAGGCTCTTTCAAGCGTCCAGCCCGGCGACGCTGATCGCGACCTCCTCCTCCCCCGCCGCCGTCATCACCGGACTCTCAACAAACACGGCCTACGGCGTCGTCCTGAAGGCCGGCAACATCCAGGATGAGGGAGGGTTCTCGGCTTCGGCGACCGCCTACACCCTCGCGGCCGTGCCCGCGGCACCCGTCTTCGACGCGGTCTGGACCGCCTCCATGACCGCCTCCTGGTCCGCCAACGGCAACCCCTCCGGGACCAATTTCCTCGCACAGCTATCCGCCGCCGCGGATTTCAGCGCTCTCGCGGGTTCCAGCCAAACGCCCGCCGCCTCCGCCGGCTTTTCCGGACTTTCCCCCAAGACCACCTATTACCTGCGGGTGCGCGCGATCAACGGAGGAGCCGTTTTCACGGAATTCTCCGCGACGGCCTCCACGCGCACCAAGCCCTCCTTGCCTTCGGCGCCGGGGACTCCGAGCGGGACCGCGTTGGGCCCCTCCTCCATCGCCTGGACTTGGCCGCCGGCGGCGGACGCGGAACTCTACAAGGTCTACCAGGCGTCGAGCCCCGCAACGCTCGCGGCGGCCTCCACGGCCCCGGCCGTCGTCCTGACCGCTCTCTCGACGAACACCGCGTACGGCATCGTGGTGCGCGCGGGCAACATCGTGGGCGAAGGCCCTGTATCGGCCTCCGCCACCGCGTATACCCTGGCGGCGCCGCCCGCCGCCGCCGCCTTCGGCCCGGTCTGGACCACCTCCATGACGGCCGCCTGGTCCGCCAACGGCAACCCCTCCGGGACCAATTTCCTCGCGCAGTTATCCGCCGCCGCTGATTTCAGCGCTCTAGCGGGTTCCAGCCAGACGCTCAACGCCTCCGCCGCCTTCTCCGGGCTCTCCCCCAAGACCACCTATCACCTTAGAATCCTGGCGATGAACGGGGATTCCATCCTCACGGCGTTCTCCGCGTCGGCGTCGACGATGACCAAGCCTCCCTTGCCTTCGGCGCCGGGGACTCCCGCCGCCTCCGCGCTCGGGACGTCCTCCATCGCATGGACATGGTCCGCGGCCGTCGACGCGGAGTCGTACCTGCTCTTCGATTCGACGCAGGCCGGGGCCCTATTGGGCTCCGCGACCTCGTTGAGCTTGGTCGCCTCGGGCTTCACGGCCAACTCCAGCCAAAGCGCCGCGGCTTTCGGCTCCAACGCCTCCGGCACGGGCCCTCCCTCCGCGCCGGCGGCGCCGGTCTACACCTACGCCAATCCTCCCTCGGGGGCCTCCGCCTCCGTCTATGCCACGAGCGCGACTTTGGCCTGGAGCCTCAACGGCAACCCCGCCGCCACCACGGCCCAGGCCCATCGCTCCACGGACAACGCCGTTTTCGCCGCCGTGTTCACGGGGCAGGCCGCCGCCTTCACGGACTACGACCTCCTCGGCTGCGCCACCTATTACTACAAGATCAGGAACGCCAACGGCGACGGCGTGGCCACGGACTTCTCCTCCGCCGTGCAATTCATCACCAAAGGCTCCACTCCCGCCGCTCCGAGCGGACTTTCGGCCGAGTCCCTCTCCGGCAGCCGCATCTCCCTGTCGTGGACCCCCTCCCCGTCGGAAGGGATCACCGGCTACGCCGTCTATTTCTCCAGCTTCCTCTCCTCCGTCTACGACGCTGCGCCCGTCTTGGCGGCGTCGACGGCGACGAGCTGGACTTCCGGCGTGCTCTCATCAAGCGGACCCTACCGCTTCGCCCTTCGGGCGGCCAACCGCTGCGGCGTGGAGGAGAAGAATACCTCCGTCGCCGCGGCCGCGTATGCCCTGGAGAGCCTCACCGGCGTCAAGGCCGCGATCAAGGCCCCGCAGACCGGGAAACGCGTCTACGGCAATCGGGTGACTCTCGTAGCCGAGCTCACCCTTGGGAACGCGGCTCAGACCCGCCACATCCTTTTCCAATACAAAGCCTCCTCGGAAACGGGCTGGCATGACGCGATAGCCGCCAACTCCAATCATGCCAATCCCGACGCCTATTCCCCCTATTTCATCCATTGGGACGTGACCGGCTTGACCAAGACGAGCTACGACCTCCGCGCCTTGGCCGTGGATATCTTCAGCGACACCGATTCCTCCCCGGCGGCGGTGACCATCCAGGTCGACGACGCCGACGCGGACGTGAGCGAGACGCGGCTGGGAGTCGGTATAGTCCAGAAGGTGCAGAAACTCGCCAACACCACCTCCAACTCCATACAAGTCGGCGATGAGGGAAAACCCCAACTCACCCGCATCGACATACCCAGCGGAGCCCTGGCCCTGGGCACGATGACCGTC
>CAYWAR010000293.1:0-3929 GCA_964455765.1 uncultured Elusimicrobia bacterium | reverse complement strand
TGGTGGTTAAGAAGGGACAGGGGCTGCCCCTGCTCCCCCTTGAGTCCCGCGTACTGGGCCTCGGCCTCGGCCAGTTCCCGGAGCCCGGCCGCGCCTCCCGTCTGCGCGGCCTTGCGCAGGTCGGGGAGCAGCTCGCCTTCGTAGATCGCGAGGGCCTCCTTGGCCGAGCGATACCCGTTGTAGGCGGTGAAGAACTGCATGGCGAGCTGGGATTGGAGGCTGCGGCTCAAGCCCGCGTACATCCCGCTCTCGCCGGTGCGCCGGCTCGTCTCGAGCTCCTTGAGCTCCTCGGGCTTGATGCGCACGGAGACGATGGGGAATAGCCCGAGCCCGGTGATGCCGAAGGCCGGTATCCACGCCACCCCGGCCGCGGTGAGGTTGACGCCGATGTTGAGGTCCACGGAGATCTTCTCGATGCGCCGGGAGGCCGCGTCGATGAGCTCCTGGGCGGCCTCGGAGCGCAAGGCCACGGACTCCAGGGAATCGCTGTTCATCTCCACGGCGTTGAGGGCCGAGTCCAGGTCGTCGATGCGCCCGCCCACCCGAGGCCGGCCGTAGCCGGGCTCGGAGCGGACCGGCCCCGCCCCGGCTTCCTTTAAGTCCATCACCGTCCAGGCGGTCTTAAGCGACGCCCGGGCCCGGGCCTCGAGCAGGCTGGAGACGGCCCAATACCAGCGGCGATAGGACTCGCGCAGCTCCGCCGCGGGGACGAGGGTGTTGCGATAGCCGCGCATGGCGTCGGCCAGGGCTTCGGCCGCCCGCGGGGCTTCCTTCTTCAGGAGGTCGATCTGAGCGTCGTAGGCCAGGGTCTGCTGGTATTCCTGCTCGGCCTTGAGGCGGTAGCCGGAGTACGCGGCGAGCATGTCGGAGAGCGTGGCCCGGGCCTCGAAGCGGAGGGCTTTGTCCTGAAGCGAGCTGTTGGGGTCGTAGACCGGCAGGCGCACCGAGATCCCGGCGCCGATGACCTGATTGGCCAGGATGTCGTGGAACTGGACCCCGAAGCTGAAGGTGAAGCGCTCGACCCAGGGGATCCAGTCGAGCACGTTGAAGCCCGGGTCGGCTCGGTCGAGGACCTCGGGGTCCATGCGCCGCAGGATCTCGCTCAAGCGCTCGGGCCGGCTCAGGAGCTTGCCGATGGCCGTCATCAAATAGTCCATGTCCTGGGGGTTGGCTTCCGCGAAGGGGGGGACGGAGTCCGGAGGCCGGCCGGTGAGCTGGTTGTAGCGCAGGCCGGCCTGGCGGTAGGCGGCCGCGGCCTCCAGGGCGATGGTCACGCCTTCCTTGGCCATGGTCTCGTCCTGGGCGCTAGCCGCGATGTAGAGGGCCAGGTCCCGCCGCCAGCGCGCCTCCAGCATCTCGACGACGGTCAGCTCCCAGAGCTTGGCCAGGTCGAGGAGCCG
The DNA here is from genome assembly GCA_964455765.1 of uncultured Elusimicrobia bacterium. Lineage (GTDB taxonomy): Bacteria > Elusimicrobiota > Elusimicrobia > UBA1565 > UBA1565 > CAYHRV01. Next base: position 2,529 of record CAYWAR010000293.1, on the reverse strand, counting down.
GGTCTGGAGGGAGAGGCCGGAGGAAAAGAGGGAGGCGGTCTTGCTCTCGATGAGGGCCTTCTGGGTCTTGGTGAGGGAGAGCTCGGTGTTCGTGCCGACCTGGAAGCCGCCGCCGACGGCCCGATCCGCGGTGTCGGTCCCCACCGGGTTGGTCACGAAGCCGACCATGCCCCGCAGGCGCGTGTTGTCGAGGAAGGCCCCGGCCTTGCGCAGTTCGCCGATGTCGCGCGAGAGGCGGCCGATCTCCAGGGAGAGCATCTTCTTGCCGGTGTCGGACTCGAAGACGCGCTGGAGCTCGGCGAGCAGGGGGCTCTCCGGGGTGTCCCGCTTGAAGAAGGAATCGAGGTTCTCGTTGAAGGGCTTGAGCGCCTCTCCGCCGAGCAGGGCCTGGGCCGTGTTGCCCACCACCGAGCGCCAGAGCTCGCCCAGGGTGAAGACGGTGTCCGCGCCGATGGAGAGACGGTTGTTGAGGCCGATATAGGGGCTGCCCCAGGAGACGAAGGCCCCGGTGTTGGGTCCGAGCTTCTTGCGCAGCTCGATCAAGTAGCTCTCCGCGTCGCCGATGAGCTTGCCGCTGCCGGCGAGGACCACGCCCTGGTTGGGGAGCTCGAAGCTCACGCGGGCCGTGCCAGTGTTGTATTTCTCGCCCCGCTCTCCCGTGGCGGAGACCTGGGTGTTCACCGGGACCCCGCCCACCTGGAACTCGAAGCCCTTGACCACCGTGGCTCCCAGGGACCTCTGTGAGATGTCGTCGGTGCCGTTGAGCTGGGAGAGGAAGAAGTCCACGGTGAAGTTGTCGGCGGTCTCCAGGGCCTTCTGCAGGTCGACCTGCACGCCGACCTTCTCGCGCCGCAGTTCCTTCTTCTCGCCGCGGGCGTCGATGATGAAATCCTGGTTGAGGGAGGGGTCGTACTGGGTGAAGTCCAGATTGACCTTCTGCAGGAAGCTGCGCGGGTCCTTGGCGAAGAGCAGGGTCTGTTCCGCGTTGAGCTTCATGATCTGGTTGAACTTCACCGAGGCCTTGAGGTTGCCGCCGTAATAGTAGGGCTTCTTGGGGTCGGAAGCGCCGATGTCCGAGAGAGCCATGTCGCCGAAGCCCGTGGCGCCGAAATAGAGCCGGTCGCCGGCCAGCATGAGGGCGAAGTCGTCGAAGACCATCATGCGCGATTCCTGGGCCTGGGCGACCGGGGTCATGTCGCGGGGGATGTCCTGGATCTGGCGGTGGAAGGTGACGTCGAGGTAGTTGACCCAGTTCTTCCCCTGCAGGGACTCGACCTGCACGGTGATGCCCTGGTCCCCGACGGGGGCGTTGCCCGCTGAGGGGGGGCTGGCGAAGCGGTGGCCGATGAGGCTCACGTTGTTGTCCCAGAGCCGGGCCACGTTGCCCAGACTCACTTGGCTGGTGGTCTCCAGGCCGCCGGGGGTGGAGAATTCGGTGCTGTAGACCAGATAGAAGCCGTTGGGATCGTCGCCCACCTCCAGCATCTTCGAGTTGGGCAGGAGCTGGGCCAGGGCCATGGGGTTCTTGAGGAGCTCCTCGCGCAGGCGGACGATGTCCCGGGAGGAGGAGGCCGGGTCGAAGGAGGAGAACATCTCGCCCAGGAACGCCGCGAAGCCCGATTTCTTGAGGATGAGGGTCTGGGGGGCCTTGGCGCCGGCGGCCAGCCAGCCCGGCTGTTCCAGGCCCAGGTCCGCGACGCGCGCGGCGACGGAGGGGTTCAGGTCCTCCAGGCGGACGCCCTTGAGGGATTCGCGCAGGACGGCCTGCTCCTTCTCCAGCGTGGAGAGCGTCGCGCGCAGGGCCTCGTCGGATCCGTCGAACTTGCCGCGGGAGCGGTGGTACTCCACGTTCGACTCGAGGACCGCGCGGGTCTTGTCCTGGAGCGTGGAGAGGTTCTGCGCGATGCGGTTGAGCGCACTCTCATGCGGGTCGTTGAGCTGCTTGAGCCAGCCGGCGACGGTCTCTCTTTGCTTGGCGAGGTCGTCGGCCGTCTTCTGCAGGGAGGCCATGTAGGTCTGGGCGGCCTTGTACTCCGCGTCGAGGGCCTCGCCGCTCTTGGAATAGATGGTCTCCAGGCCCCCGTAGTAGGTCTTCATGGCGTCGATGTTCTCGGGGGAGCCCTTGCTCCACTCCACCTTCTGCTGGTAGACGGCCGTGCCCTCGACGGCGAGCTCGCGGAGCTTGGCGTAGACGCGGGACTTGCGCGCCATCACCGCCTCCCCGGATTCCGAGCCGGGGGAGGAGACGAAGGCCACGTCCGCGTCCAGGTCCGCGAAGGCCAGGTCGAGGATGGAGGCGGCCTTAGCCAGGAACTTCTCGAAGAAGGGGACCTGCTGTTCGAGGCCTTCCTGGGATGCCGTGGCCATGCGCTTGGTGAAGAGGTAGCGCGCCAGGGCTTCGGTGTAGGAACCGGAGCCCGCGCTCATCGAGGTCGGCACCAGGCGCTTGATGGCGTCGAGCGCCAGGAGCCCCGTCATCTGGCCGCCCGAGGGGCGCACCGGGGGCTGCTCGCCGGTCGGGATGCCGCC
>CAYWAR010000292.1:0-3931 GCA_964455765.1 uncultured Elusimicrobia bacterium | reverse complement strand
CGAGCCCGGGCTTGGCGAGGACGATCTTCGCCGCGGAGGGCGCGTCCGCCGCCAGGAGGGCGACGGGGGAGGGCCGGCTCTCCCTCCAAAGCAGGAACGACCATAACGCGGCGAGGACGCCGAGGGCGAGGGACAGACGCTTAAGGAAGAGAGGGCTCATGAACGGGCGGCGGGGGGGCCGCCGCCGAGTATTCCGCTTCCCGCCGTTTTCTCTCCCCTCGCCGGGAGCGCAGGCGCAGGAGGCCGAAGCCCATGGCCAAGCCGGGCGGGGTCAGTATGAGGAACCACCGCAGGACCAGCTTGGCCGTCGGGGGGATCTCCTGGAGGGGCCGGAAGACGATCCCCTTGGCGCGGATGGCGGAGAGGTCGTCCTCCATCGCCATCCAGTCCACGGCGTTCATGAGGAACACCGGGCCGGCGTCCCCGGCCGGCATCTCCGGGGCCGCCAGGCGGGAAGTCCCGGCCACCAGCAGCCGGCCCCGGCCCGAGGGGAGGAAGGTCTTGGGGTCGGCCTCCTTGGGCAGGGGATGCGCGGCGTGGGGCGCGGTGGAGAAATGGCTCGTGAAGGGTCCCTCCAGCGCCGCGGCCAGGGTGAAAGGCCCCTTGGGGTCGCCCTCGCCCGGGAGCAGTTCCTGCACGGGGCTGATGTTGAAGAACGCGCCGCGCGCCCAGGAGGATTTCAGCCAGCTTTGGCGGGAAGAGCGCGCCAGGGCGCGCACGGCGAGGCCCGGTCCGTCGATCTCGAGAGGGCTGGCCATGGCGAGGGTGAGCCCCCTGAGCCCGCGCGTGGCCGGGTGGTCTCGGTCCAGGGCCGTGGAGAGCACGAAGAGCGGATAGCTCACGATATTGGAGATGGTGAACCAGCCCTGGGCCTGGGAGAGGGTGACCTTCTGGCACTGCATGTCGAGCACGAAGTTCTGCTTGACCCGGATCCCGTAGGACTTGAGCCAATCGGGCACGCCGGTGTCCAGCGTGCTGGACATGAAGGATTGGAAATCGGAGCGGCGCGTATCGAAGGCCGCCAGCAGGGGCCGTCCCGAGAGGAGGTATTGGTCCAGGGCGTAGAGGTGGCGGGGCTCGAGCCTCTCCTGCGGTCCCAGGAGGAGGAGGGCGTCCACCTCCGCCGGCACCGTGGCGCCGGGAGTCAGGTCCGAGAGGTCCAGGGAGCGGAGCTGATAGTGCGTCCCCAGCGATTCGCGCACGCTCTCGTGCAGGCGGTCCTTGCCCTGGGCCTTGTGGCTGGAGACCAGGGCGACCACCTTCTTCTTGCGCTCGGTCAGGCGCAGGATGCGGGAGGTGAGGTCGTATTCCAGCCCTTCCGCCTTGGTGATGACCGCGATGACCTCCTTCTTGTCCTCGTGCTGGAGCACCAGGCCCATGAGCCCCTCGCGCACCTCGTAGCGCTCCTGCGACACGACGTTGAACTGCACCGGCGACACCCCCTGGGAGAGGGCCGCGCGCTTTCCCTCCTCGTCGCGGTCGACGTCCACGAAGCGGAAGCGGAATTTCCCTCCCGAGGCGGAGCGGTACTCCCGGAGGATGTCGCGCGCGTAGGAGCGCCCGGCCGCGAACTCCGGGGGAAGCTCGTTGGAGAAGTACGCGCGCGCCTCGACGGGACCCGGGAGCGAGCGCAGGACGCGCTTGGAGCCCGGGCTCAGGGAGTAGAGGCGGTCCGCGCTCAGGTCCGCGCGCAGGTAGAGGCGGGAGGAGACGAGATTGAGCAGGAGCGCGCAGAGCGCGGCGAGGGCGGCGCCGGCCGCGGAGAGGCGGAGGTGGACGCGCCCGGCCCGCTCGGTCATAGGACTCTGCGCAGGCTCGCGCGCAGATAGGCGAGATAAAGGAAAAAGCCCGTGAAGGTCGCGAAGTAGAGCAGGTCGCGCGTGTCGAGCACTCCCCGGCCGAGCGTGGCCATGTGCGAGTCGAAGCCGATGAAGTCCATGGCCGTGGCGGCCAAAGGCGGGAAGAGCACGTGGAATTTCCCGGCCAGGAACAGAATGAAGCCGAGGAGGAAGGCCGTGATGAAGGCGGTGACCTGATTGCGCGTCAAAGTCGAGGTCCAGAGGCCGATGGAGGCCAGGAGGGCGGCGCTCAACCAGAGCGCCGCGTAGCCGCAGAGCATCGCTCCCCAGTCGGGGCTGCCCAGGAGCCAGAGGACGATGGGGTAGGGGGCCGTCCCGGCCAGCATGAAGGTGACCACGGTCATGGCCGCCAGATACTTGGCCGCGAGGATCTCCAGGTCGAGCACCGGGAGCGTGGCGAGTATCTCGAGGGTGCCGGACTTGTGCTCCTCCGCGTAGAGGCGCATGGTGAGGGCCGGGATGAAGAAGAGGAAGAGCAAGGGGGCGGAGTCGAGCAGGCTCGCCAGCGAGGCCTGATTCATGAGGAAGAGGGGGGAGGAGAAGAGATAGCCCAGGAGCAGGAGCATCACCACCGTGACCACGTAGGCCGTGGGAGTGTCGAAGTAGGCGCGCAGCTCCTTCTTGTAGAGCTCGAGGGTCCGCCGTTTCATTGAGTCAGCTCGTGGAAGAGCTTCTCCAGGGAAGCCTCCTCCCGCTTGAGTTCGAGCATCGTCCAGCCTTTTTCCACGCAGGCGCGGAATAGGCTCTCGCGCGGGTCCAGGCCGGCCCCCGCCGCCTCGACGCGGACATGGAGCTCGTCGCCTTCGGTCCGGAGCTCCACGGAACCGATTCCGGCCAGGCCGGCCAAGACCTCGCGCACGGGGTCCTCCGTGGGCCCTGCCGACCCGGTTTTCAGCGTCAGGGAGAGGCTCGAGCCTCTCCCTCCCAGGCGGAGAAGCTCCTCCTGGGTGCCCGAGGCCGCGATCCTGCCCTTTTGGATGATCATGATGCGGTCGCATAGGGAGCGCGCCTCGGAGAGTATGTGCGTGGAGAAGAGCACCGTCTTGCGGGTCTTTAAGCGGAGGATGAGCTCGCGGACCTCGCGCGCCTGGTTGGGGTCGAGGCCGGAGGTCGGCTCGTCGAGCAGGAGCACTTTCGGGTCGTGGAGTATGGCCGCGGCGAGGCCCACGCGCTGGCGAAAGCCCTTGGAGAGCAGGCCGATGGGGCGGCTCATCACGCCCCCCAGGGCGCAGGACTCGATGGCGGAGCGGACCCGCGCGGCGCGCTCTCGGCCGCCGAGTCCGCGCACGGACGCGCACCACTCGAGGTACTCGGCCGCGTCCATCTCCTCGTAGAGGGGGTTGTTCTCGGGCAGGTAGCCGATGAGGCGCCGCGCCTCCAGGCCCTCGCGCGCGATGTCGCGGCCCGCGACCAGGGCGGCGCCGGAGGAGGGGGGGAGGAAGCCGCTGAGCATGCGCAGGGTCGTGGTCTTTCCCGCGCCGTTGGGCCCCAGGAAGCCCATGACCTCGCCCTCGCGCACCTCAAAGTCGATTTCCGAGACCGCGCGCGTTTCCCCAAACGACTTGCTCAGCCCGCTGACCGAGATCATCTCATCAGCCTACCACATTTATTAATTGAAAATTCCCCCGCGCCCTGTCAAGCAGCGCCTCCGCGCAGGCCTCCCAGCGTTCGCCCCTTCGATCCGCCATTTTCACCTGGCAGGAGGGGGGAGCTGGGATAGGCACTGCCCGGCATATTGACAAAATAGAAATTTATTTCTATTTTGTACTCATGCACCGACGACGCGTCCTCGCCCTCCTCAAGGACCGTCTGAAGGCGTTCCCTGCCGTGGCCTTGATCGGGCCCCGTCAGGCAGGGAAGACGACCTTGGCCCAGAGCCTCTCGCCGCGCTACTTCGACCTCGAGGACCCCGGGGACCGTCTGCGCCTGGATGTGCGCTGGGAGGAGACCGTCGCCGCCGTCGGCGCTAAGAACGCCCAGCCGGCGGGTCTCGATGAGGCGCAGGCTTGGCCGGAGGTGTTCCCCCGTTTGCGCTCGGCCAGCAGCTCCCGCCAGGCATCCAGCACCATCTC
>CAYWAR010000291.1:0-3939 GCA_964455765.1 uncultured Elusimicrobia bacterium | reverse complement strand
CCTCGCGTCGCTTCGGCTCGCTCCAGAAATCGCGCGGCCAAACCGGACATTATGACCCGGTCAGAGCACTAGTCCTCGTGCCTCCCTCAAGGGGAGGGACGAGCGTATTCAAGGGGGTTGTTATGATCAAAACCGTTTCCGACGAGAAAAAGAAGCCGGCCCATCCCCCCGAGGAGGCCAACGCCTGGTCCCAGGCCATGACGCAGCTCGATCGCGCCGCGGCCAAGGCGGGCGTGGAGCCCTACCTGGTGGACCGTCTGCGCCACTGCAAGAGGACCCTCGTCGTCTCCGTCCCGGTGCGCATGGACGACGGCACGATCAAGATATTCGAGGGCTACCGGGTGCATCACAACATGGACCGCGGCCCGACGAAGGGCGGCATCCGCTACCATCCGATGGTCTCCATGGACGAGGTGAAGGCCCTGGCCTTCTGGATGACCATGAAGTGCGCCGTGGTGGAGCTCCCCTACGGCGGCGCCAAGGGCGGCGTCATCTGCGACCCGCGCACGATGTCCATGGGCGAGATCGAGCGCATGACGCGCCGCTTCGCCTCCGAGATCGTCTCCTTCATCGGGCCGGACAAGGACGTTCCGGCGCCGGACGTCAACACCAACCCCCAGATCATGAGCTGGATCATGGACACCTACTCCCAGATGGTGGGCTACTGCGTCCCGGGAGTGGTCACCGGCAAGCCCATCGAGGTGGGCGGGTCCCTGGGGAGGAACGACTCCACCGGGCGCGGGGTCTTCTACATCACCCGCGAGCTCGCCACGGTCAAGAAGTTCGACCTGCGCAAGGCGCCGATCATCATCCAGGGCTTCGGCAACGTGGGCTCCAACGCAGCGCGCATCTTCGCGGAGCACGGCTGCAAGGTGGTGGGCGTCAGCGACATCACCGGCGGGCTCTACAGCCCCAACGGCCTGGACATCGACGCCATCTGGCAATACCGCGCCAAGCACGGCTCCATCGACGGCTATTCCGGGGCCGAGCAGGTCGGCATGGAGGAATTCGTCGAACTGCCCTGCGACATCCTCATCCCCGCGGCCATGGAGAACACGATCACGCGCCATAACGCCCATAAGGTGAAGGCCAAGGTCGTCGTGGAGGCGGCCAACGGGCCGACCTCGATCGAGGCCGACGACATCCTCAACAAGAGGGGCGTCTGCATCGTCCCGGACATCCTGGCCAACGCGGGCGGCGTCACCGTGAGCTACTTCGAGTGGGTCCAGGACATCCAGGCCTTCTTTTGGACCGAGAAGGACGTCAACGCGAAGCTCCAGGACATCATGGTCAGGAGCTTCCGCGAAGTCTGGGATATCCACCAGGGCGAGCGCGTGGACATGCGGCTGGCGGCTTTCATGCTGGGCATCCGCCGCCTCTCGGCCGCCGTGCGCCTGCGCGGCCTGTTCCCGTGATCCGCAAGGCATGAAATTTTCCAATAAAATTTCATGCCTTGCGTCCTGATCGCCCCCAACGCCTTCAAGGGCTCCTTGAGCGCGGGCGCCGCGGCCCGTTCCCTGGCGCGGGGCCTGCGGGACCCGCATGCCAGCGGGGAGTGCGCCTTCCGCAAGTCGTTGGGGCGGCGCCTGCGATGACGCTCGTATTCGCGGCGGCGATCTTCGTTTGGCCGTTCCAGGCCCGCGCCTGGGCGATCGAGGGGCCGGGGACCGCGCCCGCGGCCTTCCCCCCGGCTGTGTCAACGGCTCCCGCGGAACTCGCCTCCATCGACAGGCTTTATCTCCATCGCCATGAGGCCGGCAAGCTCGGGGAGTCCATCGCGCTCCTGGAGGAGCGGCTGGGACGGGACCCCTCGGAGAGCGCGGTTCTCTGGCGCCTGGGCCGGTCCCTGGTGCGCAGGGGGGAGAAGCAAGCCTTCCCCGGCGGGAAGCTCGCCGATTTCTCCCGGGCGCGCGAACTCATCGAGAGATCCCTTGCCCTGGAGGACAGGGACCCGGAGGCTCATTTCTGGTGGGGCGTCGCGGCCGGGCGCTGGGGCCAGGAACGGGGGATGCTGCGTTCGCTCTTCCTGGTGGGCCCCATCAAGAAGCGCATGCTGCGCGTCCTGGATCTCGATCCGGGGCATGGCGGCGCCCATCACCTGCTGGGGGAGTTATACCGCCAACTGCCGGGTTTCGCGGGGGGGTCGAAGAGAAAGGCGGTGCTGGAATTCGAGGCGGCGGTCCGGCTCAGCCCCCGGCATACCGTCAATCACATAGCGCTCGGCCGCGCGCTCCTGGAGAGAGGAGAGAAGGCGAGGGCCGGGGAAGTCCTGCGCGCGGCGCTCGAGGTCAAAGACCCCGACGACCCCGCCGAGCATGAGGAGAGCCTGGCGGAGGCCCGCCGCATGCTCAAGCACTAGGGGGCCGGAGCGGGTGAGTCCTCGAAGAGGGCGGGCTCGAGGGGGGTTGCGAATGAGCCGCGCCGCAGGGAGACCTTGCGCGGGGATTTGCCCGGGGTCTGGACCGTCAAGGCGTTCTCGCCCCAGAGGTCTTCCTTCAGAGCGGCCCGGAGTTCCGCCTCCCCCAGGGCGCCCGTCTCCCGGTCTCCGATGAGGGGAAGGAGGTCTCCCTCCTGGATCCCGGCCGCGGCCGCGGGAGACTCGGGAACCACCTTCTTGATGAAAACGGAATCGCCTTCCCGGCGGACGCTCATTCCCAGGCCCGTGCGGTAGAACATTCCCCGGCGCAGGGAGAGGCTCTCGCTTTTCTCCGACCCTTGGCGCAGGACCTGGAGGCCCACCGAGGAGCCGGAGGGGCCGTAGAGCAGGCTCACGGCTTCGTGGAAGGAAAGGCGGTCGGCGCCGCGCCCGTCCACGGACAAGACCCTGTCTCCGGCCTTGAGTCCGGCCTCGTCGGCCGAGCGCTTGGGAATGATATGGGATATCTCGAAGGAGCGGCTCCCGCCTCCCGAGGACCGGAGCCACAAGCCCGGACCGGCCTTGAAGAATCCCGCGGACTCGTGGAGGGTGAGGGTCTGGAGGAAGCGGATCTGGAAGAAGCTCCCGGGTTCCGCCAGATACGGGGAGGACTCCACGGGCCCGGCCACGAGGGAGCCCCCCTTGCTGACGCGCAGAAGGGGCTGGCCGTCCCCGGAATCGAGCAGGCGGGCCGAGCAAGGATAGGCGTGCCCTCCGGCCAAGAGGAGCTTGAAGAGGTGCAGGCGGACGACTTTCACCGCGCCTCCCTCCTGTTCTTGGACCGAGACCGCTTGAGCCCACACGCGCGTGCCTTCGGGGATGGCGGAGAAATCCAGCTTTGAGTCCATGGTCATGGGGGCCGCGGTTTCGCCCTCGAACACTTCTCCCTCGGCGATGGAGCTCGGGATGCCCTTGGGAAAGCGCAGCCAAAGCGTCTCCCCGCCCAGCACGCGGAAGGAAGGGGTCTTGAGGCCCTGGAGGGTCTGGGGCGCCTGCTTGGCGGCTTCCTCGAGGAGCTCTTCCTGAGCCCTTCTCTGCGCGGGAGAGAGTTCCCGCGCGCTGCGCGGGGATGCCGGGGCGAGCGGCTCGGAGGCGGACCTCAGCCCGGACACCTCGCCCGCGCGCAATACGACGGCCGAATGCCTCGCCCGGACCAGGGAAAAGGCGCCGTCGAGGTCCGAGGGGGATGTCAGCTTCCTATCGTTGAGGTAGAGCAGAGTGTCGCCGGCGCGCAGGCCCAGGCTCTCGGAGAGCGACTTCGGAGCGACTTGGCTCACCCAAAGGCCCAGCCCGGAGGGCTCCGCCATGAGCCCGGCTTGAGCCGCTCGTCCCCGCACGGGCTCTTCCGGGGATCTGTCCTGGGCCCCGGAGGCGTCTTGGGAATCGTCCTCGGAGGAGGGGATATCCGCCGAGCCGGCTCCGGCCGGGGAGGCCCTCAGGGCCTTCGTGAAGGCCCACGGCGGCGGGCCGCTGCCGCCCCAGGACGCCTGACCGTGGGCGGGGGGGGGCGGCGGCGCCTGGCG
>CAYWAR010000290.1:3354-3950 GCA_964455765.1 uncultured Elusimicrobia bacterium | reverse complement strand
GGGAGAGCGCGAAGAGCGCCGAGATGGAGAGGGAAAGCTTGGTGCGGAGCTTCATTTCCCTCCCTGGAGTATCTCGGACTGGACCCGCTGGAGGGCCCGGCGCGCGGAATTGTTGGCCGGGTCCATGTCCAGGATGCGCTGGAACATGTTGGCCGCCTCGCTCAGCCGCCCCTGGGCGTAGAGGTCCACGCCCGCCTCGTAGAGCTTCTGCATCTCCACGGGCGAGGGTCCGGCGGCCGGAGCCTCGGCTTTGGGAGGCTTGGGAGCGGCCGGCTCCGCCTCCCGCTCCACGAGGGAGACCAAGGCGTCGATGTAGGATTTGAGCTGGCGCTTGGCCTCGGGCTCGGACTCGAGCTTATGCGCTTGCCGCAGGGACTTGAGGGCCTTGGGATAGTCCTTCTTGGCGTAGAGCGCCGCGGACATGCGCTTATGGGCGAGCACGTTGGAGGGATCGAGCGCGTTCACCTCGGCGCCCAGCCTCAGCACCTTGTCGTAATCCCCCTCGCGCAGGGCGACCTCCATGAGGGCCATGGAAGCGCCGACGCTCTTCTCCGCGCCAAGGGCACCTTGGGCGCCGACAATCCCCAGCCAACCCC
>CAYWAR010000290.1:0-3344 GCA_964455765.1 uncultured Elusimicrobia bacterium | reverse complement strand
GCGCCGCCGCTCTGCGCCGCGCCCCGGGGCGGGGCCGGGGGCGGGGGCGGTATGGGGGCTCGGCCCAATCCCGAGCGCGTCTCCACCGCCTGCAGGAGCCGCTCGAGTCCCTCGTCGCCGGGCCGGAGGCTGGCCGCGTAGGCGAGCTTGCGCAGGGCCTCGGGGTCCTTGCCCGCGATGAAATCCAGGGCTCCCTCGTAGAGCGCGGCTTCCCCCGCGTCCGTGCGGAACGCGGGCAGGGCGGGATAGACCTCGGCCACCGCGTTCATGCGCTCCAGGCTCCGGGCGATGGAGGGGTCCGCGGGGTTGAGCCCGGCGGCTTGGTTGAGCTTGCCCCGCGCGTCCGCGAAGCGGGCCTCCGAGGTGTCCACGCGCGCCTGGCGCAGGAATTCGCGCTGGGCGGTCCGCTTGTAGAGGGCCAAGTCCTCGGACTGCGCCCGGAACTCGGGGGTGCCGACTTCGGCCAGATCCCGCATGTTTTCCAAGATGGCCTCGGAGAAGCGGGGCTCGGCTCCGCGGGGCCGGCCGAAGCGGAAGCTCAGGCCCATGCGGTGCGTCCCGAAAGTCCCGGAGACGGTCCCCAGCGGTATGGCGAAGCTGTAATCGAGCTGGATGCGGTAGATGCGGTAGGAGAGCCCGGCCGTGACCTGGCGGTAATCCCGGTCGCCGACTCCGATCGAGCCCCGGACCCCGAAACTGCCGTGGAGCAGGGTCGGCAGCCATTTCTCGACGGCCAGGGCCCCCACCCGGTCCGTCTTCCCGTTGGGAGCCTTGAGGAGCTGGAGCTCGCCGGAGAGGCTCGTCCAGCCCGTCTGATAGGCGGCTCCGAGCTTGATATTGCGCCCGAGCTTGTCGGTGTCATTCTCCGAGATCGCGATGTTGGGCTCGAGGACATGCTGGAGGTCGAGGCCCAGGCTCAGGCGCGGGCGCACGCGGTAGAGCAGGCCCAAGTCGAAGTCCATGTTGGACTTCGAGCCCTTCTGGAGCACCGGGTCGGGCACTCCCACCTGGACCGAACCGGTGTTGGTGAAGGAATTGTCCGCGGCCCCGACCTTCCCGAGGGAACGGTTGAGGTACTTGGCGGTGACGCCCGCGAAGAGCCCGTTGGGCGCGGACTCGGCGAAGATGCGCCGGCCGTAGGCGCCCGAGAGGCTCATCTCCCGGTAGAGGTCGTCGAGGGTGAAGTAGTTCCAGGCCAGGCCGTAGGAGCCCTGCCGTCCCTGGCGGATGGGCTGGGAGAAAGCCACGAAGGAGTTTTGCAGGTTGGAGTTGTCCGAAAGCCCGGTGAAGAGCTTGGAGTAGGTGGTGGCCAGCATGGGACGGTCCAGGGTGCCCAGGCCCGCCGGGTTGTAGTAGATGGAGTAGACGTCGTCGGCGACGGCCGTGAAGGCGTTTCCCATGCCCGTTGTCCGGGCGCCGACGCCGACGTCATCGTAGGCAGCCTGGAGAAAGGGAGTGTAGCAAGCCCCGCTCAGAAGGGTCAAGGATAGCGCGGTCCGGACGCGTCCCGAGCTCCTTTTCATGGCGCTCACCTCGCCACCACGACGGTCCCGGTCGTGGTGGCGTCCTCGGCCTGGATCTGATAGAGGTACACCCCGCCCGGGACCGCCGCCCCGCCGGAGCGGCCGTCCCATGTCAGAGCATCCACCTGGGTGACCCCGCCCCCGGGTGGGAAGGTGCTGCTGCACCAGGCCTGCGGCGAATCCACCGGGGGATTGGCTCCCTTGAGGTAAGTCATCCCCGAGACGAGCTTGCCGCTGAGGTCGAAGATGGTTCCGGAGACGGCCGAGTCCTTGGGGTTGTTGGTGCACAGGATCGCGACATCGTTCTTGCCGTCGCTGTTGGGGGTGATGACGCGGACCAGGGCGCCCAGGTACCGGAAGCCGGTGCTTTGGGCCTCCGCGCGCCCGGTCTCCAGGGTCAAGGCAAGCACGGCGGCGAGCACCGCGCCCAAGGCCATCATGACCCAGCGCAGGGCTCCGGAACCAGCTAATTTAATGTGAAATTCATTTATCTTTTTCATTTGAGCCTTCCTTATATTACCAAACATGAGCCCCCGAAAGCCCCCGCTCGGCCGCAAGGAACACGACGGCGGCCTCTGCGTTGCGGGGGTCTCCCGGATTCCAAACATGAGCCCCCGAAAGCCCCCGCTCGGCCGCATGGTCCGACGATCGCGGCTTCTGCGTTGCGGGGGCCTCTCGGTTCTTGCTGATTATTGAAATCGACCGAGTTGATTTCATAAACGGCGAATACGCAGGTTTCCAATTCTCCGGAATCGAGACGATTCCGCTTGTCTCATTTTTTCCCGCCGCGAAATCGGCGCGATTTCGAACGCTCATCTTGCCACCACCACGGTGCCATTAAAGGTCTTGCCTTCGGCCTTGATCTGGTAGATGTACACGCCGCTGGTCACCGTCCTGCCGTCCATGCGGCCGTCCCACATCAGGGTATCCGGCTGGAGTCCGGGCGTCATCGAAGCCACCCGGGCCCCGCGCAGGTCGTAGATCACGCCCTCGACAAGGACCTTCCTCGGGTTGTCGAAGAGGAAGATGACCAGGTCGTTCTTGCCGTCGTTGTTGGGCGTGAAGATGCGGCTGGTGATGTTGGAGAGGTCGAAGGTGACCCCGCCCTCGCGGAACACGCTGCGGATCTGGAACTTGCCCAGGTTGACCGTCTCCACGCTCACGGTCTGACCCACGGGGTCCACCTTTCCGTAGAGCTTCTTGTATTCCAAACCGTTGTTCCAGAACATGCCGAGATGCTCGACGGAATCCCCCGCGGCCGCGGCCGACGCTCGTCCTCCGCCCTCCGCCGCGATCCCTCTATGCCCGGCGCCCAATGTCCCTCTCTGGCCGCGAGCCCGGGCGGCCTCGTAGGAGGCGGTCTGGGCCACCGGCACGCCTCCCTCGGTGACGAAGTGCAGGGCCAGCGGGACCGGCTCCGGGAAGTGGAAGTTGGGAAGAGGCTGAGCGCCTCCCAGCAGGGGCGTGAACTCCACGGCCTGGAGCACCTTGCCTCCGACTTCCTCGACGGCCATGCGCCGAGAGATGAAAACGTCCTCGGCCAGGCCGCTGGTCTCCTTGTTGATCTGGGCCAACTGCTTGTCGCCCAGCTTCAGGTTGGTGATGCAGTCCTCGATGTAGAAGTATTGATCGCCCAGGGTGGTGACCGTCAGCGCTCCCGTGGAGAAGCCCAGCGAATTGAAAGAATGGATCTGGTAGAGATAGGACTTGCCGTTGGTGAAGTCCGTGAAGGTGGTGGAGGAGAGGCCGTTGACGCCCGCGGGCGCGAAGGGAGCGCAGGGGTCGGTCGAGCGCAGGATCTGGTAGCCCAGCAGCTCGTCG
>CAYWAR010000289.1:0-3970 GCA_964455765.1 uncultured Elusimicrobia bacterium | reverse complement strand
AGATCGCGGAGCTCGAGGACCGCAGGAAGAATTTCGACGCCCAAGCGAGCGCGGCGGAAGCCGACCGGACCGCGGTGGAAGGGCAGGTGCAGACCCTGCAGGAGCGGCTCAAGAGCCTCCAGGACAAGGTGAGGGAGACGGAGTTCAAGCTGGAGCGGGCCGAATACGACCTCCTGCGCCAATCCCAGGCGCCGCAGGCCGAGCCTCCCAAGCCGCCCCCGCCGGAGCCCAAGCCCAAACCCCCGCCGCCGGGCCCGGGCTTCCCCCGCAGGCACTCGGTGCGCGCCGGGGAGACCCTGCGCTCCATCGCCAAGGAGCACTACGGCGACCCGACGCTCTGGGAGCTCCTCTTCGAGGCCAATCCCGACAAGGTCGAGCGCGGCATGCCGGTCGAGGGCGCCGTCCTCGAGATTCCCGCTCCGCGCAAGAGGAGGCCCTGATGGCCGTGGTGGCCCTGCTCTGCCCCGACGAGGGGACCCGGCGCGAGCTCTCCCTCTCCATCGAGCAGATGGGCCACCGCGTCGCTCCTTCCCTCGAACTGCCCCAGCTCCTGGAGACGGTCCGGGAACAGCTTCCGAGCCTGGTGGTGGCTTCCGAGGCCGGAGCCTCCGCTCTCGGCGAGAAAGTTCTAGCCGAGCTCGGCCGGGAGTCGCCCTTGCTCCCGGTGCTCGTGGCGCTCTCCCCGCGCAGCGCCGCGCGCGCCGTCGAGCTCCTGAGGCTGGGAGCCTATGAGGTCCTCTCCCCGCCCTGGACGGCGGAGAACCTGGCGGCCCCGTTCTCCAAGGCCCTCCGCTTCAAGGGCACGGCCTTCGAGGTCGCCCGCCCCTCCTCGGGCCAGGAGCGCCCTCCCCTGCTCCGTCCGGCGGCCGCGGTCATCGCCGCGGTCTTCCTGCTCCTCGTCGTCGGACGCCTGGCCTGGAAGGGCGCGCCCAAGGCCCCGCCCCCGGCGCCGCCGGTCCAGTGGGAGCTCCCCTACGCCCATCCCGCCGGCTTGGCTTTCGACGGGGAGTCCTTCTGGATCACGGACTGGTTCTCCCAGACGATCTATATCCATGAGCGCCGTGGCCTGCGCGCGGCGCGGACCGTCCATCTGCCCGGCTTGGTGCGGGGCGCGGCGGCCTTCGCCGCGGGGTCGCTCTGGACCTCCTCGGGCAAGAAGCTCGTCAAGCACATGCTCGACGCCAAGCTCAGCGTCCTCTCCTCGGCGGAGGACGCGCACGGCCAGAGCGTGGGCATGGCCTACGACGGGCTCTATCTGTGGACTTGCGACGCGAAGGCGGGGCGCCTGCATAAGCGCATCCTCGACGCGGACCTGACCGAGGTCGCCGGCTACCGCTATCCCGGGACCCGGCCCGCGGCCTTGGCTTTCGACGGGAAGACCCTGTGGTCGGTGGACGCCGGGACCCGCGACCTCCTCGAGCACGACATCGCCGAGCCCGGGAAGATACGGCGCAGGATCGCCCTGCCGGCCTACGGGGAGGGGGAGTGGAAGCCGGTGGGCCTGGCCTTCGACGGGGTCCGGTTCTGGACCGCCGCGGAGAACACCGCCAAAGCGGACCGCCTCGGCCGGGTCTTCCTGCATCCCGTGGACTTGCGGCCCTCCTCGGGAGGGGCCAGGTGAGGGCCGCCGGCTCCGCCTTCGTCCCCCTCGTCCTGGAATTCCCGGAGTCCGACGGCCGCCCCCAGTCCTGGGGACGCTTCCTGGAGCTCGCGGCCACGGGGGGGAGGATGATCTCCCAGACCCGGCTCTCCCGGGGGGACGGCCTGCGCGTGAGCTTCACCCTGCCCGGGGAGTCCGTCTCGGGTCTGCGCGCGGACGTGCTCCGCGCGCGCCGGGACGCCGACGGCTATTTCGAGGCCGAACTGCGGTTCCTCGATGAAGCCGTCAAGGTACGCTTGGGCCGCGCCCTGACCCGCCTGCTGGCCTCGCGTCCTTGACGGGACCGGAATCGCGACGAATTCCCATGGAATTTGTCGCGATTCCGGGATAAATGGTATAGGTATTTGCCATGACGACCGCGCTTCCCGCTTTGCGCCGCACCGCGCTCAATGCGCTCCAGAAAGAAGCCGGCGCCCGGATGGTGGATTTCCACGGCTGGGAGCTGCCCATCCAGTTCTCCGGCATCCTCAAGGAGCACGAGGCCGTGCGCAACGCCTGCGGCGTCTTCGACGTCTCCCACATGGGCCAAGTCTCCATCGAGGGGCCGCAGGCCGGCGAGTTCCTCCAGAAGGTGAACTCCAACGACGCCCTGCGCCTGGCGCCGGGGGAGGCCATGTACTCCCATCTCCTCAACGAGCGCGGCGGGGTGGTCGACGACGTCATCGTCTCGCGCCTGGCCGAGCGGCGCTGGTTCATGGTCATCAACGCCGCGACCATCGAAGGCGACGAGGCCTGGCTGCGCCGCAACGCCCTGGGCATGGACCTCGAGTTCAAGAATCTGAGCGCCGTCTCCTCGATGCTGGCCGTTCAGGGGCCCAAGGCGCATACGGTGCTCGCGGACATCCTCCCCAACTCCGCCTTCCTCAAGCGCTTCGGGGCGCTGGAAGCCGAGCTTTACGGCCAGCCGGTGGTGGTCTCCCGCACCGGCTACACCGGGGAGGACGGCTTCGAGCTCGTCTGCCCCCATGAGATCGCGACGCGCCTCTGGGAGACCGTGCTCGCCCGCGGGGCCTCCTACGGCATGCTCCCCTGCGGCCTGGGGGCCCGGGACACGCTCCGCCTGGAGGCGGGACTCCTGCTCTACGGCAGCGACATCGACGACGCCCATACCCCGCTGGAAGCCGGCTACGGCTGGGTCGTCAAGTTCTCCAAGAAGGATTTCATCGGCAAGGACGCTCTCCTCGAGCAGAAGGCCCAGGGTCTGCGCCGCCGGCTCCTGGGCGTGAGGCTGACGGAGCGGGGAGTGCCCCGGCCCGGAGCCGAGGTGTTCCTGGGGCATGAGCGCATCGGCTCGCTCTGCAGCGCGACCTTCTCTCCCACGCTCCAGGCCGGCATCGGCGTGGGCTACCTCGACTATCCGGATCTCGCCCCCGGCACGGCGTTATCGGTGGGGCTCCACGGCCGCCGCTTCGCCGCGCAGAGCGCCGCCCTTCCTTTTTATAGATCCCGGAACAGGAGCGCATGATGGCCAGCCCAGAGTCCTGCCGCTACATGAAGTCCCACGAGTGGGTCTCCTTCGAAGGGGACGCGGCCGTGGTGGGGATCTCGGAGCACGCCCAGAAGGAGATCACCGACGTGGTGTTCGTCGAGCTCCCCAAGCCGGGGCGCAAGGTCCGCCAGGGCGAGGCCGTGGCCGTCGTCGAATCCGTCAAGGCCGCCTTCGACATCTACGCCCCGGTCTCCGGCGAGGTGTCCGAGGCCAACGCCGCTCTCGCCGCCGACCCGGCCCTGGTCAACTCCTCTCCCCACGACAAAGGCTGGCTCTTCAAGCTGAAGGGGACGCAACCCTCCGAGGCCCAGTCCCTGATGGACTTCGCCGGCTACGGCGGATTCCTGAAGGCTTCCGCTCATTGAGGGAACGCGCCTTCCGCCTCGATGCCCCCGTCCTGGACGCGGCCGGGCAGATGGCGCTCGACGAAGCCCTCCTGGACGCCGCGCGCGAGGGTTCCCGCGTCCTGCGGTTCTTCCGGTGGGACGGCGAGTCTCCCTACGGGGCCACTTTCGGCTGCTCCCAGCCCTGGGCCGAGGCCCGGGAGGCGGCCGAGCGCAGGCGCTTCCCGCTCCATCGCCCGCTCATCCGCCGCCTCACGGGCGGAGGGCTGGTCTTCCACGACGGGGACATCACCTTCTCCTGCGTCTTCCCCTGGGAGCGGGGGCTCACGCCGGGGCGCGTCTACGCGGAGTTCCACCGCGGAGTGCATCTGGCCTTGCGGGAGATGGGACTCTCATCGGAGGTGAATCGGGGGGGCTTTGCCCCGGGCCGGCCCGGGGGGGAGTTCTTCTCCCGGCCCGAGCCCATGGACCTCCTCC
>CAYWAR010000288.1:0-3970 GCA_964455765.1 uncultured Elusimicrobia bacterium | reverse complement strand
GGGGTCATCATCGTCATGCGCGTATTATACGTCCGCCCCCGCGCCGGGGACAGAAGCCTTGGACCTAGGAGGGCTCCGGCGGATTTCCCACGCCGCTCTGGGCCTTAGGCCGGTCGGGGCGGAAGGGGATCGCGAGGACGAGCGGCGAGACGCTCAGCCGTCCGACAGGTCATCGAGCGGTGATCGCTATGACCCCGCAGGCGATGCGCGCGCCCGCGTTGCCGGCCGGTTGGCTGAAATCGTCGGGCTTATCATGCAGGATCAGAGAGCGTCCTCCGACATTGAAGGTGCCGGAGCTCAAGCCCACCTCCGGCAATAGGACGTCGAGAGCCGCCTTGCCGTCCTTATCGGCGCTCACGCTGCCCATGTCGCCCGCGTGGGCCTTGCCGTGCCCTTCCTTGAGGAGGTCGCCGTGCTTGGAGCTTTTCGGGTTGTAGTGGCTTCCCGCGGCCTTGCCGGAGTCCTCACAGGAGCCGAACTCGTGGATGTGGAAGCCGTGGTCTCCGGCCGGCACGCCCGTGAGAAGCGCGACGAGCTTCAAGCCCTTGCCGGTCTCAGTGAGCGTAACGGTGCCGGCGATCGCCCCGCTCTCGGCGGTGGCCTTCATTCTGACCACGGCCATTTCCGACCAAGCCGCGCCGGCGCCCAGAACGGCGACGCAAAGTCCGATGAACAACGATGCGGGTTTCATGGATCCTCCTCCTTTCAGAACAGCCGGACCGCGACGAAGTAGACCGCGGCCGAGACCAGGGCCGAGAAGGGGATGGTCAGTATCCAGGCCCACACGATGCGGCCTCCCACTCCCCAGCGCACGGCCGTCATCCGGCGCAGGGAACCCACGCCCATGATGGCCCCGGTGATGATGTGCGTGGTGCTCACCGGAACGCCGATGGCCGAGGCCAGGTAGAGCGTCATCGCCCCGCCGGTCTCCGCGCAGAAGCCGTCCACGGGCCTGAGCTTGGCGATGCTCTGGCCCATGGTCTTGACGATGCGCCACCCTCCGAAGAGCGTCCCCAGCCCCATGGCCGCGTGGCAGGAGAGGACCACCCAGAGGGGGATGTGGAACTCGGGCCCCAGCTTGCCGGCGGAGAAGAGGAGCGCTCCGATGATGCCCATGGTCTTCTGGGCGTCGTTGCCCCCGTGGCCCAGGCTGTAGAGGGCGGCGGAGACGAGCTGTCCCTTGCGGAAGAGATAATCCACGCGGCTGGGCGTGGAGCGGCGGCAGAGCCGGTACACTACGACTCCCAGAAGCGTCCCGGCGGCCAGACCCAGGAAAGGGGCTAGGACCATGAAGGAGACGGTGCGCAGGATGCCTTCCCAGACCAGGGCTCCGGTCCCGACCTTGACGAGGGCCGCGCCGATGAAGCCCCCGATGAGGGCGTGGGAGGAGCTGGTCGGAAGCCCCCAATACCAGGTGAGCAGGTCCCAGAGGACGGCTCCGGCGAGCGTGGCCGCGATGACGGGCCTGTCCACGATGGAGGGGTCGATGATCCCTTTGCCGATGGTGTTGGCCACGTGCAGCTCGAAGAGCAGGAAGGCGATGAAGTTGAAGAAGGCGGCCCAGATCACCGCTTGGCGGGGGGAGAGCACCCGCGTGGAGACCACGGTCGCGATGGAGTTGGCCGCGTCGTGGAAGCCGTTGATGAAGTCGAAGGCCAGAGCCAGGGCCACCAGCAGCACGAGGCTTGCTTCCATCGACTCAGCCCTGCTTGACCAGGATGGACTCGATGATGTTGGCCACGTCCTCGCACTTGTCGATGGCCGTCTCGGTCACTTCGAAGATCTCCTTCCATTTCATGACCTCGAGCGGGTCCGGGCGGCCCGAGAACAGGCGCCCCAGGGCGGCGTCGAGCGCGTTGTCTCCCGCGTTCTCGAGGCGGTTGATCTCGATGCAGTAATCGAGCACGCGGCGGCTCTTGTCGGGGATGGCCATCTCCTTGACCGCCTTGAGGACGCACTCGCACGCCTGGGTGAGGATGCCGGCCAGCTGGACCAGGTCCTCGTTGGTCTTTTCCAAGCGGAAGAGCCTCATGCGGGAGGAGAGGGATTGGATGAGGTCCACCACGTCGTCGAGCTCGCTGGCCAGGGCATGGATGTCCTCGCGGTCGAAGGGGGTGATGAAGGTCCGGTTGAGCTTGTCGATGATTTCGTGGGTGGTGATGTCGGCTTCGTGCTCGATGTCCCGGAGCTTGTCGAAGCCCGGGGACTCCAGGCTCCAGTTCTGGATCATCTCGCGGAACACCCGCGCCGCCTCGACGTTATGGGATGCCTGGGTGGCGAAAAAAGCGTAGAACTGCTCTTCCTTGGGCAAGATGGAGAACATGGCTCCTCCTTATCGAAAGTCCATGGCGGGGATCGGACCGCTCATCGGGACCGATTCTAGCCTTTGCGCCCCGGCCGAGTCCAATGCGCGCGCTGAATTGCTACGATGAGCGCAATGAGAGCCGAATGCTTCAGCTGCCGCATCTACGGGGTGCTCCTGCGCGGGCATGAGGTGCTCCTGACCCGCAGCCGCTTCCTCACCCGGGAGTTCGTGAACTTCCCCGGGGGCGGCGTGGAGATCGGAGAGTCGCCCTCCGCTGCCCTGCGCCGGGAATTCGCGGAGGAGACCGGCCTTTCGATACGCCCCGTGCGCGTCCTCTATTCCAGCGAGGGACTGCACCTCTCGACCCAGAAGCCCATCCAGATCGTGAGCGCCTACTGGCTGGTGGAGTCGGCGGGCGGGACGCTCAAGGAGGGAGGCAACGGGGACGACGTCCTGCGCCTTTTCTGGGCCCCTCGCGACGCCGTCCCGACCTCGGAGATGTTTCCCTCGGACCTCGAGTTCGCCCTCAAGCTCCCCGGCCTTCTATAGCCGGTCTCCGGCCCCGGAACTTCCCCCCGGGGTACGCGGTCGGCCTCCCCGTTCGGCCGCCGCTGGCCTGGCTCACCTGGCAACTGTCCGCGCGGATAGTCCGGACTCCGGCATCGAAGTCTAAAGCTTTGACAGTTCCGCGTACAGGAGGATCGAGGAGCGGATGATCTTGCGGAAATCGCCCAGGTCGAGGCTCTCGTTCTCGGAGTGGGCGTTGCTGTAGGGGTCCTCCACGCCGATGAGCAGGGCGGGCGCTCCGCCGAGCGCTTTGGCGAAGGGGCCCACGAACGGGATCGACCCTCCGCTCCCGATGTAGACCGCCTCGCGGCCGAAGCCCTTGGTCAGGGCGCGGCGCGCGGCCTGGAAGGCCGGGGCCGCCGGGTCGGTGAGCCACCACATGCCGGCGGTCACCTCGGTGAACTCCGCCTTCACCCCCCACGGCGCGTGGGCTTTAAGGTGCTTGATGAGGAGGCGCGCCGTCTTCTTGGGGTCCATGTCCGGGACCAGGCGCACCCCCACCCGGCACCAGGCGCTCTCGTTGATGATGTTCGCCGCGTCCTTCCTGGAGGAAGCCTGGATGGCGTTGACCGACACCGAGGGAAGGCGCCACATCTTCTTGAGGGGGGATTCCTTGCCGCCGACGAGCCCGACGCCGGGGAGCACCTGGGCCTGGCGGCGGAACTCCTTGTCCGAGTAGCGCAGGGACTTAAGGGAGCGCCGCTCCAGCGCCCCGAGGGGACGGACCTCGTCGCAGAGCCCGGGGATCGCGATGCGGCCCGCCGCGTCGCTGAGGGAGGCGATCATCTTGGCCAGCGCCTGCTCCGGGGCGGGGAGAGGGCCGCCCCACATGCCGGAGTGCAGGGGATGGTCGGCCGTGCGCACGGTCACGTCCACGTTGACGATGCCGCGCAGGGAGGTGGTGATGCTAGGGACCCCGGTCTCGAAGTTGGAGGTGTCGGTGAGTATCATCACGTCCGCTTTGAGGAGCCTGCTGTGCTTCTTGAGGAAGGACTCCAGGTGCTCGGAGCCAATCTCCTCCTCGCCTTCGATGAGCAGCTTCACGTTGAGGGGGAGTTTCCCGGATGTCTTGAGGAAGGAGGAGATGGCCGCGCAATG
>CAYWAR010000287.1:0-3977 GCA_964455765.1 uncultured Elusimicrobia bacterium | reverse complement strand
GGCCAGGCTCAGATCCAGGAAAGCCGCCCTCTCCAAGGCCACCGGGCTGGCCAGGGTGAAGTCCTCCTGGGCCAGGGTCGAGGCGGGGGGGATCAGGAAAAAAGAAAGGCTCAGAACCGCCGCATACCGCGTGGCCTCCCATCCATTCAGATTCTTCTTGGTCCTATTCATCGTACCCATCCGTCTTTGGGTCCTTGGTCCTACACCGTTAGGATAGCCCAAAAGGATGGATGTACAAGTCCCTGGAGGCCTAGGACCGAAATAGGTCTAAGGGCCTATATACGCGGCCCGAAGCCGCGCGTCTATCGTGGTCGTTTTTTTGTAGCATTGTCGGTGAGAAATGAATAAGGGATCTTCCAATGAAACGGCGCTTCGCCCCTGGGACGGGCATCCTCCCGCGGGGAGGATGCCGACAAGGGCCCCCAGTACGAGCGTCCCCCCGTGGGGGGGACGCTAGCAAGTGGACACCGTCCGCATCCGCCGAGACCCTGACTACTTCCCGCTCATCGTCGGTCTGCGCTGGAATTACCAGCACACCAGCACCGAGTTCGACGGGATAGAGTCCGTCGAGATCTCGATCCAGGATGTCCAGGGATTTCGCGAGGATGTCCTGGCCACGGCGCTCATGAAGCGTCGCCGCATGGGCCAGGAAACGACCAAGACCTACCGCATCAAAAAGAGCGCCAAGGAGGTCTCCACGGACTTCGGGGTGCTCGGCTGGGGGCGCAAGGAGTTCCCCTTGCCGCCCGTGCCGGGCAAGTCCTGGATCGAGGAGCCCGACCGCCACGAGGTGGCCTCCCTCGAGTCGGAGATCAAGGTGCCTGCCGGCGATTACATCCGCTGTCTCAGGGTCAATACCCTTTTAGCCGGGGGGGACGGGGGCTCGGCCCTGCGCTACTACGCCCCCGGAGTGGGGTATGTCTATGAGGAGTACTCCAGCGAGACCTCCGGTTCCAGGGTCAGCCTCTCCTCGTTCCACCTGCCGGGCGCAAAGCAATAATTCCGTAATCAAATAAGGGCAAAATAACATCGTGCCCGAACCGTCCATGGAGCATTACGAGGAATTCAGGCGTGAGGTCGATGAGGTATTGGCCCGCCAGGAACCCCTTCCGGAGTTCGATGCCCTGGCCTCCATCCGCAAGGCCGTCAGCGGCTTCGACGCCTGGTGGCAAGGAGAGCATCCGGCCGGCTCGGAGGCCCCTTCCGCGATACCCGCCCAAGTGCAGGAGTTGAGCGCCTCGCTGGAGCATGCCCGGCGGGAGATACAGGCCCTGAAGGCCTCCATGCTGGCGCAGACCCCCGCTCCCCAGATGGACACCGCGGCCATGACGCTCCGGGACCAGGTGCGCGCCCTCTCCTCGGACAAGGAAGCCCTCGAGAGGAAGGTCGACGAATTGCGCAAGGAGAACGACGACCTGCTCAAGACCATCGTGGGGGTGCAGGCGCAGATGGAGGAGACGCGCGGCGCCCTCGCCCGGGTCCAGGAAGGCTACGGCGCCCACATGCTCCGCCTCGAGGAGAACGCCCGCATCCAGAACGAGCGCATCGCGGCCCTCGCCAAGGACAAGGAATTCATCGAATCCCAATCCGCCAAGCTCAACGCCCTCGCCGCCGCCCTCCAGAAAGACCTGGAGAGCTCCCGCGGCGCGGCCGCCGCCGCGGTCAAGGAGAACGCCGGACTCCAGGGCAAGCTTTCCGAAGGCGAGCGCACGATCGCCTCCCTGCAGATGCAGAGGACCGCGATGGAGGCCGCGCTCAACGAGGTCCGGGCGCATGCCGGCGCCCTGCAGGAACGCATCCTGAGGGGGCGTCAGGTCCTGGAGGACGAGCTTTCCGAAGGGCGGCGGGGCCTGGAGGAGGCCGTAAAGCTCGGCAAGGAGGTCCGCCAAGGCCTCGACTCCCAGCGCGTCGAGTCCGAACGGAGGCTCTCGGAAACCGCCCATTTCCTCGAAGTCCGCCTGAAGGCGATCCAGGACGAGGCGGCCGACCACTACGCGGAGGTCCGCGACATGCTGGACATGCTCTCGCGGGAGCGGGAGCAGGGTAAGCCATGAGGTATTGGGTCTACCTGAACGGCGAAGTCCCCGGCTCCTACGCCCCGGAGGAATTGGCCGCCATCCCCGGTTTCGGCGACGCCTCCATGGTCTGCCCGGCGGAGGGCGAGATCCAGGAGCGCAACTGGCGGCACGCGGCCGAATTCGCGGACATCGCCGGCGCCTTGTCCGCCCGGCGCCTCTCCTCCCCCTTGCCCGCCTCGGCCCCGGCCCCGGCGGAGGAGTCCTCCTTCCCCAAGACCCCCGACGACATCCTCAACGATTCCAGCTCCCGCATCTTCTCCCACGTCACGGAGCTCATGAAGGAGCTTGAGAACCGCCGCGAGGAGCGGGCCCTCTCCCAGGCCCTGCGCCGGCAGGTCGTCGAGGTCAAGAACGAGCTCCTCGCGGCCCGGGAGCGCATCCGTTTCCTGGAGAGCCGGGCCGCCCTCATCCCCGGATTCGAGGACAGGGAACGAGTCCTCCATGAACAGCTGGCCAAGGCGCGCGGGGATCTCCTGGAACTCCAAGAGAAGTTCACCGCGGCCCAGGAAGGCCTCAAACGGCGGCGGGAGGAGCTCGAGGAGGCGGCCTCCCGGATAGAGTCCCAGGAGAGCGACCTCTCGCGCAAGAAGACGGTCGTTGAAGAGCTCTCGCGGCAGTTGGCCGAGAAGGAGCTCACCCTCGCGCGTTCCTTCGGCATCATACGCAAGCTCGAATCCATGCTCGGGGACATACTCCCCGGCTCGGCCTCGGGCCTGCGGCCCATGGAGGAAGCGCTCGGCCCGGCCGAGCGCGGGTTGGAAATTCCCTCGACCGGTCCTGGGGCGCACCCCCCTTCGCGAATCGGAGATGGCCCCGCCCCGGTCGAAGGGCCGGCTCCTGCGGAGCCGTCCCTGTCCCCCTCCCCAGCCCAGGCCGCGGAGGAGGCGCGTCGATGCGGGCGGCCGGATCGTATGGAAACGTAAGCATGCTGTGCGTGGAACGGTCGACGGCTGGCACCGGACTCTGTTCGTGTGATCGAAGAAGGCGAGTGCGTTCCGCGATCCAGTGGTCCCATGCTGCCCTCGGTGGCATCTGGCGCACCGTCGAATACAGTTCCGACACCGCTCGCCGGTAGTCCCAGAGGCTGAGCGACTCCCGGGGCTCGTTGCCGAACCCCGGGAGTACTCCATTTGTCTCCACTGCGCTTAGCTGAATCCGTTGCTCTGGAGCCACTCGTGGGCGAGGTCTGTGGCGTCCGCAGCATCGATCGTGTAGCGCTTGTTCAGTTCGGAGAGTTCGGCAGTGGTGATCTTCTCGGTCACCGAGTCGAGCAACGCGGCGAACTCCTCGCCGTAGGCGTCGAAGATCTCATCCGTGGTGACCGGGACGATGTTCTCAGCCGGCTGCAGATTCCTGTCGTCCTCGAGGAGCACGAAGCCCTTCGCTGCGATCACGCCGTCCGACGTGAAGAGGAGGGCGACGTCGATGTCGCCGCCTTCGAGCGCGGCCACCGTGAGCGGCCCGCCGACGTCCAGCGGCTGGAACGAGGCGAACTCGAGGCCGTAGACCTCTTGCAGGCCCAGCAGGCACAGCGGGCGCTCGGGGCATTCAGCCGGACCCCCAAAGACGAGGGTTCCGTTGTGGGCGGCGAGATCGCTCACCGCCGTGAGGCTGAGCGCAGCCGCGGTCTCCGCGGTGACCACGATGCCGTTCTTGTCCTGTGCCGGTGCGTAGGCGAGAGGAACCAGTCCGTCTGCGGCCAATGCGGCCACGAGTGCCTGGTAGGTCTCCTCGGAGTCCGTCGTCGGGGCGCCGCCCTCGAACGTCAACAGGCTCCCCGTGTACTCCACCAGGAGGTCGATCTCGCCGCTCTTCAGCGCCGGGTTGACGAGCTCGCGCGAGCCGAGGTTGAACGCTCTGGTGACGGTGTAGCCGTTCGACTCGAGCACCTGGGCATAG
>CAYWAR010000286.1:2359-3978 GCA_964455765.1 uncultured Elusimicrobia bacterium | reverse complement strand
TGTAGTCCGCGCGCAGACAAGGCTAGCTCCGCGTACCCGGCCTTGTCCGGGGCGCCGAGGAAAGCGTGCCGCCACTCTTCCCGCACGGGAGCGCCGCGGCGCTTGAGCCAGGCCATGGCCGCGGCGCCGAAGGCGGTGCCGCAGTCCTTGGCCGCCGGGAACACCCAGAGCCGCTCGAATATCCCGGACCGGGCCAGCGCGCCGTTGGCCTGGCAGTTGAGGGCCACGCCTCCGGCCAGGGCGAGGTTCGCCGATCCCGTATCCTTGCGCAGTTTCCCGGCCAGGCCGAGCAAGACCTCCTCGGTGAGCTCCTGGAGGGAGGCCGCCGCGTCGGCGTGGCGGCGGTCCGTTCCCGCAAAGACGATAGGAACGGCCGCGTCGCGCTTGGGACCGAGCAGGCTCTCCAGCCCGGCGACGTCCCCCGAACGGAAGCGCGCGAGGGCGGGATCGGCCCGGAAGGTCCCGTCCGGCTCCGGTTTCAGGACGCGGCGCAGGGCCTCCCGAAAACGCGCCGGATCGCCGTAGGCGGCCAGGGCCATGACGGTGCCCTCGTCCTGGTTGGCCTGGAGGCCGAGCCAGCGCGTCATGCTCTCCCATAGGAGCCCCAGGGAATGAGGATACTCGATGGAGCCGGTCCTCTCCACGCGGCCCGCTCGGCCCAGGCCCCAGACGCAGCTGTCCTTCTCGCCGATGCCGTCGACGGCCAAGAGCGCCGCCTCGTCCCAGGGGCAGGAATAGTAGGCCGAGGCCATGTGCGCCTCATGATGCGGGATGAACACCACGGGAACCCGCCGGCCGTATCGGGCGGCGAGGAGCTCCTCGGTCCGGAGGATGAGCTCGCGAAAGCGCTTCTCCCCGCGGCGGCCGCCGTAGCCGTCCTCCGGGACCCCGGGGTCCGCCGGCGCGCCATCGAGAGCGCGCATGCGCAGTTCCGGATCGAAGGAGTAGGCGACGCAGTCGAGGTCTCCAAAGGAAACGCCCGCCGCCTCCAGGGCCCGCGACACGGCCCGGTAGGGCAGGTCCGCGGTGGCCTCCACGCTCGCGCGCTTCGCCCCGCGCACGCGGCTATAGCGCTCCTCCTCCGCCAGGACGGACAAGCGCCCCTCCGCCAGCACGGCGGCGGAGGAGTCATGGAACACCGCGTTGATCCCTAATATGGCTTTCAAGGGCAGGCCCAGCGGGAATCATAAAAGATATAATCTTTACATGCCATACGCAGTCCAAGAGCTCGTCCCGGGCGCCCTGCGCCATGACTGGTCCATGGAGGAGCTGGAGGCGCTCCACGCCAAGAGCCTCCCGGACCTCATCTTCCTGGCCCAGCAGGCCCTGCGCGCGCACCATGACGCCTCCAAGGTCCAACTCTGCACCCTCCTGAGCGTGAAGACGGGCGGCTGCGCCGAGGACTGCGGCTATTGCCCGCAGAGCGCCCATCACGAGGCCCCGGGCATCTCCCAGGGGCTCTTGGAAGTCGACGAGGTCCTGGCCAAGGCGCGGGAGGCCAAGGCCGCGGGTTCCGCCCGCTTCTGCATGGGAGCGGCCTGGCGCGAGGTCCAGGACGGGGGGGATTTCGACCGGGTGCTGGAGATGGTGCGCGGGGTCTCGGCTCTGGGACTGGAGAC
>CAYWAR010000286.1:0-2349 GCA_964455765.1 uncultured Elusimicrobia bacterium | reverse complement strand
CCTGCTGCACTCTCGGGATGCTCACCCAGGAGCAGGCCCGCAAGCTCGCGGACGCCGGCCTGCACGCCTACAACCACAACCTCGACACCTCGCCCGAATACTACGGCAAGATCGTCTCGACGCGCGGCTACCAGGACCGGCTCGATACGCTCGACCGGGTGGACCGGGCGGGCATCACGCTCTGCTCCGGCGGCATCATCGGGATGGGCGAGTCGCAGGCCGACCGCCTGCGCCTGCTCCAGACCCTCGCCAACCGCGACCCTCACCCCGCCAGCGTGCCGATCAACGCCCTGGTCCGGGTCGCGGGCACTCCGCTCCAGGACGCCCCGCCGCTAAAACCCTTCGAGCTCGCGCGCATGATCGCCCTGGCCCGCGTCCTCATGCCCAAATCCTTCGTGCGCTTGAGCGCCGGCCGTGCGTCCATGAGCCCCGAGGCCCAGGCCCTCTGCCTGCTGGCCGGAGCCAACTCCGTCTTCTCCGGGGACAAGCTCCTCACCACGCCCAATCCCGGCTCCGATGAGGACGGCCTCCTCTTCTCGGAGCTTGGCCTTTCCCCGCTAGAGCCGCGCTGACGCGTGAGGCGCTCCTTCTCCTCCGAGCTCGACGCCCTGCGCGCAAAGCACCTCTATCGCTCCCTGCCCGGCCCAAACGACGGACTCGTGGACCTCTGCTCCAACGACTATCTCGGGCTCTCCGACCACCCCGGCCTGAGAAAGTCGCTCTCCAAGGCGCTCGAGCGCCTCCCGCTCGGAAGCACGGGCTCACGCCTGGTCCGCGGGAACCATCCGGCCTTCCGGGCCGCGGAGGAGCGCTTCGCCCGCTTCAAGGGCGCGCAAGCCGCCCTGCTCTTCTCCAGCGGCTACTTAGCCAACCTGGGCCTGCTCCAAGCCCTGGCCGGTCCCAGGGACACGGTGTTCTCCGACGAGCTCAACCACGCCAGCCTCATCGACGGCATGCGCCTGAGCGGCGCCGATAAGATCGTCTATCCCCATCTCGACCTCGCGGCCCTCGAGCGCGCGCTCAAGAAAGCGCCCAAGTCCGGCCGGCGCCTCATCGTGACGGAGAGCCTCTTCAGCATGGAGGGGGACATCGCGCCCCTCGTCCGCCTGGCCGGGCTCGCCGAGGAGCACGGCGCCCTGCTCATCGTCGACGAGGCCCACGCCGTGGGCGTCTACGGCCCCCGGGGAAGCGGGCTCCTTGAGGAGCAGGGCGTGCGCTCGCCGGTGGTGAGTGTCAATACCTGCGGCAAAGCCCTCGGCCTGGCCGGGGCCGCGGTCTGCGGACCCCGGGAAGTCATCGACCTCCTCGTCAACCGCTCCCGGAGCTTCATCTTCTCGACGGCCATGCCGCCCTTCATGGCCGAAGGCCTCGTCGCGGCCGTGGACTTAGTCGAACGCGCCAAGGGCATGCGCGAGAAGCTGCTCTCCCTCTCCCTGGAGGCGCGCGCCATCCTCTCCAAGGCGGGACTGCCGGTCAAGGGCGAGCGCTCGCAGATACTCCCTGTCCTCGTCGGCAAGAGCCGCGCCGCTCTCGGGGCCGCGCAAGCCCTGCGCTCGGCGGGCTTCGACGCCCGGGCCATACGCCCGCCGACCGTCCCCGAGGGCACGGCGCGCCTGCGCCTGACGCTCACGCTCCGGCTCGACGCCAAGACGATCGAGAAGGCGGCCTTAGCCCTGCGGCGCGTCCTAGTATAGCCCTCTCCTCCTGCCGCGGGCTTCAAGGTCGACGGCCGTCGCTCGCAGGTTCGATGAGGTCCAAGGACGATTTCGGCCGGGCGCCGGCGAGGCGAGGGTCGTAGCCGGAGGGCGCGCAGGCGATGTCCTGGGTGCAGAGGTCCTTGGACAAGCAGACCGAGGGGACCGTTTCCGCGCGCATCGGCTTTTCTTGAAGCAGCGTGAAGGACATGAAGACCGCTTGCAGAAGCGCGAATCCGATGCAGGCGAGGCCCAAGAGCGTGCCCGGGAACGACAAGGCGACGGCCGTCTCGACCGCGAACGCGGCGAGGACCCAGCGCGCATCTTTACCGCGGATGCCCTCGCGGCGGCAGCGCAGGGCCGAACGCAAACCCGCCGCGCCCAGCGCCAGCGCCGCCAAGCCTCCGGCCGCGGCGGCCGCCAACGGGCCGAAAGCCTGCACCAGCATGGCGGCGGCCAAGATCAGGAGCTCCATCAGCGCATAGGCGTCATAGCCGGGCCCTCCGCTCCGTATGCTTCTTACGAGCTTTTCTTCAGGGCCTTTTCGATGACGATTCTGTCGGCCTTGTCCTTGTCGCGGACCGTCTTCTTAGTCAGCAATATCCCGTCTAGTAGAATTGCGACAGTGTGAGCCTCTCGCATTGGGTTGACACAC
>CAYWAR010000285.1:0-3984 GCA_964455765.1 uncultured Elusimicrobia bacterium | reverse complement strand
CAGAACGCCGCGCCTCCGGCGCCTGCCGCGGCCCCGGCTCCCGCCCCGGCCCAGGACAGCTCGCCGGCGGACCCCAAGCATTATGCCGGTGTCTGAATCCGTTCCCCCGGAGGGGGTCTGCGCCGGTTATTGCGGCCATCGCAGGCTTCTGGCGCGGGGGGCCCCGCAGGGCGTCACGTTCCGGGCGCTCGGCGACATGACGGCCCGGCCGGCCCGGGCCGAAGCCTGCCGGGCCGCCGGGGTCGGGGAACCCTTGCTCCTGCGCCAGAGGCACGGCACCGTCATTCTGGAGGGGACCGCCCCCTGCGCAAGCGCCGAGCCGCCGCCGACCGGGGACGGCTGGGTGACCTTTCAGAAAGGGCTGACCCTGGGCGTCTTCGCCGCCGACTGCCTGCCCATCTTCCTCTGGGACGAGGCTGCCTTGGAGGCCGTCGGAGTCTTCCACTCGGGCTGGCGGGGGACGGCGGCCGGCATGCCCCGCGCCGCGGTGGAGGCTTTCTCCGGCCGGGGCCTAGCCCCGAGCCGCCTGGCGGCCTTCATCGGGCCCCATGTGGGAGCCTGCTGTTATCGCGTCGGTCCGGAACTCGAGAGCCGGTTCCGTCCCGGGAGCTTCCTGCGCAAGCCGGAAGGGCTTTTCCTGGACTTGGCGGCCGAGGCCGCGGCCCAACTGCGCGAGGCGGGGCTGGGGGCGGAGCGCATCGAGGTGTCCGCGGACTGCACCTCCTGCCGGTCCGACCTCTATTTCTCGTTTCGGCGCGAGAAGCAGGACCGCAGGATGCTCGCCTTCATCATGAAACCATGATAAGGATTGCTCCTTTATGACACGACGGAAGGCCCCTGGGACGAGCATCCTCCCGTGGGGAGGATGCTGAGGTGACGGATTTCAAGTCGATGATGCGGCCTTGCCTCGGCGCGGTGACCCCCTACTTCCCAGGCAAGCCCATCGCGGAGGTCCAGCGGGAGCTGGGACTCAAGCGCGTCGTCAAGCTCGCCTCCAACGAGAACCACCTCGGCGCCTCGCCGCGGGCCCTCGCGGTCCTGCGCTCGAGCGCCCGGGATACCCGCCTTTATCCGGAGGGCGCGAGCCCCCTGCTGCGCCGCGCCTTCGCCGAGCATCACGGCGTGGAGCCCGGGCAGGTCATCGTGGGCAACGGCTCCGACGAGATCATCCGCCTCCTCTGCGAGGCTTTCCTGGGGCCGGAGGACGGCGTCGTGGTCTCCCAGTACGCCTTCATCCGCTTCAAGCAGCAGGCGGCTCTCATGGGGGCGAGGGTCATCGAGGTCCCCATGACGGACTGGACGCATGACCTTCAGACCATGGGGAGGACGGCCAGCACCCGGACCAAGATCGTGTTCGTCGCCAGCCCCAACAACCCCACCGGCACCTATAACACCGGGGAGGAGGTGGAGGGACTCCTGCGGACCCTCCCGCCGACGACGCTCCTGGTGCTCGATGAGGCGTATTGCCACTACGCCGCGGCCAAGGGCGATTACCCCTCCAGCCTCCCGGCGCTCGTGCGGAAGTTCCCCAATCTCGTGGTCCTGCGGACCTTCTCCAAGGCCTACGGTTTGGCCGGCCTTCGGGTCGGCATCGGCGTGGGCGAGGAGGAGCTCATCGCCCTGCTCGACCGCATCCGCATGCCTTTCAACGTCAATCTTCCGGCCCAGAGGGCCGCGGCGGAAGCCCTCAAGGACAAGACCTTCCTCAAGCGGAGCGTGGCGGAAGTCGAGAAGAACCGGGAGCGCTTGGCCGCCGACCTGCGGAGCCTGGGCCTCCACGCCGTGGATTCGGCGGCGAATTTCCTCTTCGTTCCCAGCCCCGTCCCCGGGCACCTCCTTTTCCGGAGGCTCCTCCATCTCGGGGTCATCATCCGGGCGCTCGACGAGTACGGCCTGCCCGGGCATGTCCGCATCTCGGTGGGCTCGCAGGGTGAGAATCGCTTCCTCATCGACTGCCTGCGCACGGCCTTGGAGCGCGAGGGGTCCCCGGTATGAAGCCCCCGCGGCGCCGCAACGGCCTGGTGATCGCCATGGACGGTCCGGCCGGCGTGGGGAAATCCACCGTCGGGAGCCTGGTCGCCAGGAGGTTGGGGTATCGGTTCATCAACACGGGAGAGATGTACCGGGCGCTGACCTGGCGCGCGCTCGAGGAGGGCCTGGACCTGGGCGACGCCGAGGCCCTGAGCGCGCTGGCGCGGGCCATCTCCTGGGAGTTCCATACCACGGAGGACGGGGTCACCCTGCGCACCTTCGTCGACGGGCGCAACGTGGCCAATCTCATACGGGACGAGAGGGTCGGGAAGAACTCGAGCACGGTGGCCGGCATCCCCGGGGTGAGGAGGCATCTGCGCGCCCTCCAGCGGGAGCTCGGACGCGAGGGGGGCGTGGTGATGGAGGGGCGCGACATCACCACCAACGTCTTCCCGGACGCGGATTTCAAGGTCTATCTCGACGCCTCCATCTCGGAGCGCGCCCAGCGGCGGACCAAGCAGCTGCGCGCGCAGGGCAAGGAGGCGGATTACGAGGCCATCCACGCGGCCATCGCGGCGCGCGACGACCAGGACAGCCGCCGCAAGATCAACCCCCTGCGGCGGGCGTCGGACGCGCTGCACATCGATTCCACGAGGATGACGCTCCATGAGGTGGCGGACAGGATCCTGGACGGCATCCGCGCGCGCGGACGGCGGTGAGGGCGCCATGGATCTATCGCGTTTCGGCGTGGGCGCTCGAGGCGGGGATGCGCGCGCTGCGGGGGCTGGAGATCCGGGGAGCGGAGAACATCCCTC
The DNA here is from genome assembly GCA_964455765.1 of uncultured Elusimicrobia bacterium. GTDB lineage: Bacteria > Elusimicrobiota > Elusimicrobia > UBA1565 > UBA1565 > CAYHRV01. Next base: position 1,198 of record CAYWAR010000285.1, on the reverse strand, counting down.
CCGAGGGGAAGCTCATCGTGGCCGTCAATCACGTGTCGATCATCGACCCTCCCCTGGCGGCGGTGGCGCTCCATCGCACGCGCTGCGCGCGCTTTCTGGGCAAGGAGGAGCTTTTCCGCATCCCGGTCCTCAATGCCTGGATGAGGGCCTGCGGGGTGATCCCCCTGGACCGGAGCCGCGGGGACGTCGCCGCCTTGCGCGAGGCCTTGGGCGTGCTGCGGGGGGGAGGATGCATGGTGATCTTCCCGGAGGGCACTCGTTCGCGCACCGGGCGGCCCGGACGGCCGAGGGCCGGGGTGGGGCTTCTCGCGCGGGAGTCCGGCGCCCCGGTGCTCCCCGCGCGGGTGGAGCGCACGGGGACCTTCTTGAGCGGGGGCCCGCTGGGCATCCGTTTCGGGAAGCCGCTGGCGTTCTCCGGCGGCGCGGGGAAGAGGGACTGCCAGGATTTCGCCGAGCAGGTGATGGGAGAGATACTCCGGCTTTGAAGCGGCGGGCTTCATAAAGCTCCGCGTAAGGGGAATGCCATGGAAAACAAAATCAAGGAATTGAAGGGCAGGCGGGTGGAGGGGGCCGACGCGGGGGCCCAAGGCGCCTCCGAGCCGGAGTCCCAGACGATGGAGAGCCTCCTCCAGGAGCAGTCCGAGTTCGAGGCGAAGCTGGAGCGGCGGGACATCGTGTGGGTCAAGGTGATCTCGGTCTCCGAGGGCAACGTCCTCGTCGACGTCGGGGAGAAGAGGGAGGCGGTCATCCCGGCCTCCGAGTTCCCGGCCGACGAGCCCCCCTCCTCCGGCAAGCGGGTGGCGGCGGTGTTCGTCAGCCGCGGACGGGGCGAGAAGCCCACCCTGCTCTCGGCGGCGAAGGCCCGGTGGAAGCTGGGCTGGGAGGTCGTCGTGAAGGCGCACGCCGAGAAGGCCCGCGTGCGCGGACGCGTCACCTCCGCCATCAAGGGCGGATTCCTCGTCGACGTGGGCGGCGTCAACGGCTTTTTGCCCTCCTCCCTCTCCGACCTCAGGCCGGTGCGCAACCCCCAGTCCATGGTCGGCACCGGGGTGCGCTGCTACATCATCGAACTCAACGCGGATAAAGGGCAGCTCGTGCTCTCGCGCAAGGCCGTCCTCGAGGAAGAGATGCGCAAGCGCAAGGAGAAGCTGTTCTCCTCCCTGAAAGTCGGCCAGATCCGCATCGGGCGCGTGGTGCG
>CAYWAR010000284.1:0-3984 GCA_964455765.1 uncultured Elusimicrobia bacterium | reverse complement strand
CTCCGCGTCGAATTTCGCGATGGCCCCGGCCTCGTAGTTGAAGGCCTTGACCACGAGCATCCCCTGGATGGACTCCTGGAAGCGGTGGTAGAGGTCGGCGAGTATCTCCTGTCCCCGGGCGCTGGCTTGGCGCATCTTCCTGCCGGTGAAATAGAGCACGCTCCCGGCCAAAGGGACGGTGATGAGGGCCAGGGTGGCGAAGCGCCAGTTGAGGAAGAAGAGCGAGGCGATGAGCACGAGCGCGGTGAAGCCTTCGCGGACCAGGAAGAGGGGCGTGAATTGGAGGGCCGATTGGACGTTGGCCAGGTCGCTGGTGACCCGGGAGAGCAGTTCCCCGCTGCGGCTCCTCCAGAAGAAGTCCATCGAGAGCTCGTGCAGGCGCCGGAAGAGGAGCCCCCGGAGCTCGCGCGTCGCCTTCTGGCTGATCCAGCACATGAGGTAGACCTGGGTGTAGTTGAGGGCCATCTTGCAGAAGAAGATCACCGGGACGGCGAGGAGCACCCAGCGCAGCATCCGGGCGTCGCGCTGGATGAACACCTTGTCCACCACGGGCTTGAGCAGCCACACCGTGGCCCCGTTGAAGCCCGAGACCAGCACCATGGCCAGTCCGGCGAAAAGATAGCGCACGCGATAGGGAGAGAGAGTGGGGAGGAGCCGGGAGACCACCTGGGAGAAGCTCATGCCGCGGCCATGGTACAAATTTTGTTAAATGGCTGAGCTAATGTCCGACAAAAAACCTCCGCCTAGACCTCTGCGCCGGGTCAGCGACGTGGTGGTGCTGACGACCGCCATGCTCACCTTCATCTCTTTCTGGCGCGCCGGCGCGATCGTGCTCTGCGACATGGCCTCCACGGCCTGGTACATCGGAGGCATCGCGGAGCACGCCATCGGCAAGGCCGCGCCCTGGTTCATCCTGGCCGTCATGTCCTTCTCCGCCTGCATGCTGGCCGTCTACGTGGAGGCCTCCAGCATGTTCGTGCGGGGAGGGGTCTACAAGGTGGTCAAGGAGGCCATGGGCAGCACCCTGGCCAAGGTCTCGGTCTCGGCCCTGATGTTCGACTATGTGCTCACCGGCCCCATCTCGTCGGTGTCCGCGGGCCAATACCTCGCGGGCCTGCTCAACACCGCCTTCCCCATCCTGCGCATCGGCTGGCATGTCGAGCCCCACGCCTTCTCCGTCGTGTTCGCCTTGGCCGTCACGGCCTATTTCTGGCGGCAGAACATCAAGGGCATCGAGGAATCCTCGGAGAAAGCCGTGTGGATCATCCAGCTCACGGGGGTCATGGCCGTCGTGCTCTTCGGCTGGAGCGCCTACACGATCTGGGCGCGCGGTTTCGCGTGGCCCCCGCTCTCCCTCTCCTACGGCAAGGAGTCCCTGGGCTGGCTGGAGGGGTACGACTGGGTCCACGCCTGCACCGCGGCGGGAATCCTGGTGGGTCTCGGGCACGCCTTCCTGGGCATGAGCGGCCTGGAATCCCTGGCCCAGGTGTACCGGGAGATGGAAGCGCCCAAGCTCAAGAACCTCAAGCGCGCCGCGGCGTTCATCTTCGTGTTCGCTTTCATAATGACCACGGCCTCCTCCTTCCTTTCCGTCTCCATCATCCCGGACGCCGAGCGCGGCCGCTATCTGGACAATCTCCTCAGCGGCCTGGCGATGTTCCAGGAGGGCCCGCATCGGCTCCTCCTCCTCCTGCAGGCCTTCGTGGTCTGCGTGGGAGCGCTGATCCTCTCGGGGGCCGTGAACACCTCCATCGTAGGGGCCAACGGCGTGCTCAACCGCATCGCGGAGGACGGAATACTGGCCGACTGGTTCCGCTGGCTCCACCCCAGATACGGGACCACGCACAGGATGATCAACCTGCTCGTCTGCCTGCAGGCGTTCACGATCGTGGCCAGCCGGGGGGACGTCTACCTGCTGGGCGAGGCCTATGCCTTCGGCGTGATGTGGAGCTTCGTCTTCAAGATCGCCTCCCTCATCGTCCTGCGTTTCAAGGACCGTTCCCGCCGCGAATGGATGGTGCCCCTCAACCTCCGTTTCGGGACCCTGCGCTTCCCCATCGGCCTCTCGGCCATTTTCCTGGTGCTCATCGCCGCGGCCCTCACCAACCTCCTGCCCAAGAAGGTGGCCACGATCTGGGGCTTGGCCTTCACCGCCGCCCTCTACGCCGTGTTCTACGTCTCCGAGCGCATCAACGAGCGCCACGCGCGCCTGCGGGAGGGGCACCAGGAAAAGCTCAACATCATACCCCAGGAGGACCTCAAGGGCGTTCTTGACGACGTGGACCGGCCCAGGAAGGTCATCGTGGCCCTGCGCGACCCGGTGCACATGCACACCCTCCACAAAGCGCTGGAGACCCTCGATTCCGACACCACCGAGCTCATCATCCTCCACTCCAAGAGGGCCAAGGGCCTCCACTTGGGCGGCGAGGTCAGCGGCATGGGCCCGGAGGAGGAGCGGCTCTTCACCCAGGTGGTGTCCGCCGCGGAGAAGGCCGGGAAATCCGTGGTCCCGGTGATGGTCATCTCCAACGACCCCTTCTACGCCATCGCCCAGACCGCCCAGGCCGTGGGCGCCGAGGAGGTGGTGCTGGGAGCCTCCAATGTGCTCTCCGCCGAGACCCAGCTCGAGCGCCTGGCCATGGCCTGGGGCGCCGTGGCCTCGGAATCCTCGCACCCGGCCAAGGTCGTCATCCTTCGTCCCGACGGGGTGAGGATGGAGTTCCAGCTATGACTAAGACACGGCAGCGGGCCCCAACAACGAGCGCCCCCCCGCGGGGAGGGCGCTGACATGTGCGGAGTGATCGGGCTGCGCTGCGAGAGGGACCGCAACGACTTGGGGGCCACGGCGGCGCGCCTGCTGAAGATGCTCGAATACAGGGGTTATGATTCCACGGGGGCGGCCCTTCAGTCCGAGGACGGGACCGTGACCCTGCGCAAGGGCGTGGGCTCGCCCACCGAGGTGTGCCGCAGGCTCGACATCCCGGGGCTCTCCGGGAGCGTCTTCTGCGGCCAAGTGCGCTGGGCCACCTTCGGGAAGGTGGACCGCGCCAACGCCCAACCCCACCAGGTCTACTGCAAGACGCATCTCTACGGCGCCCACAACGGGAACATCACCAACTGCGCCGTCCTCAAGAAGAAGCTCCGGAGGCTGGGCCACCGGGTGCTCAGCGACAACGACGGAGAGATGCTGGTCCATCTCGTCGAGCATCATTTCGACCTCGCGCTGCGGCGGGGAGCGGACCGCTCCTCGGCTCTCAAGGAGGCCGTGCTCAAGGCCTCCCGGGAGCTCGTCGGCTCCTACGCGGCGGTCCTCGTCGACCCCCGCACGCGGACCCTGGCCGCGATCAAGGCCGGAAGCAGCCTCTACATGGGGCTCGGGCATGCGGAGGACGGCTCCTTCATCATCGCCTCCTCGGACCTCGGCTCCGTGCTCTCGCAGACCAAGGCGCTCTTTCCCCTGGGGGAGGATGAGTTCGCGCTCTTCACGCATGAGAAGGCCGACTTCCACCACCTGCGCACCGGCAAGAGGCTCGAGCGGGCCCCGGTGCTCAGCCGCCTCTCCTTCGAAGAGACCGGGCTCAAGGAGCCCTTCCGATATTTCATGGAGCAGGAGATATTCGCCCAGCCGGCGGCGGTGCGCAAGGTCAACGCCCTTTTCCTCGGAGAGTCGCCCCGCCTCGATTCGGCCCGGGAATTCATGCGCCGCAGGCCCGCGCGGGCGCGCTCCCTCCTCCGCTCCTTGCGCTCCCTATCGGCGGCGGCCGACGACCGGACGCTCAAGGAGAAGCTCCGAAGCCTGGCCCAGAGCCCTTCTTTCGGGGAATCGGCGCGCCGCGCCCCGGCCGCGGGGCCGGCGCCGCCTCCCCAACTCACTTCCCGATGGGGCGCGGCACCGGCCCCTCCGGGGCCGGGCGCACGCGGTTTCGAATCTTCGTTGGGCTCTTTCTTGGAGGAGCTTGCCCCTCGATTGTCCCCCTCCTTGCG
>CAYWAR010000283.1:0-4024 GCA_964455765.1 uncultured Elusimicrobia bacterium | reverse complement strand
CGGGTCGCAGATTAAATCGAGTTCCTCCAGCACGATCTGACCCAGGAGGGGCTCGCAGCCGGGGGGGCCGATCAGGCAATCGGTGAACATCGTGCGCCCCGCCACGGTCAAGCGCACCGGTCCGGCTTTCTCCAGGCGGACCTTGCTCTCGTCGGCGAGGGTCACCGTCACCTCCCCCATCGAAGGCAATCCCAAAGACTCCGCCGCGTCCCGGGGAAGCAGGGTGAGAACGGCTCCGGTGTCCACGACGGCATCCAGCTCTATGGAGCGGATGCTTCCAAGCGGCAGGCGGTCCTCCTCCGAGAGGACGGCGTCGCGCATGTTCTCCAATCGGACCGGCGTCCGTATCTCGCCCATGCCCCAAGTACGGATGAGGAGGCTAAAAAGTTCCATCGGCTCCATGCGGCCATAGTATAACCCCCGAGGCCGCAATAGGCAATGATCACCACCGGCCATGGACGCGCGCAGCCATGGGGCCGTCTAGAGATTAGGAAAGGGGAGCGGCTGCTGGTCGCGGGCGGGGTCGGCGGAGGCTTCCAAGGGCGTCCTGGGGGCGGGCTGGGGCGACATCTGCTCGGAGGCTCCCCAGATGGTCTCGAAGTCTCCCTGGAAAGCCGAGATCACGGGCGGGTCGGTGATGAAGTTGGTGTCCTCGAAGTTGTTGTTCTCCGCGTTGTTGGACCAGTTGTAAGAGCCGGTCTCCACCATCTCGCCGTCGAAGATGCCGAACTTGTTGTGCATGACGCCCATTCCCTGCCCGCCCGGGCGGCCGGCGGTGATGCGCATATCGAAGCCCTCCTCCTTCAGGAAGGCCACGACGGGGGAGTTGCGCGTCTGTCCCTTGTCCAGGATGAGCCGGATCTTGACCCCCTTCTGCTTGCGCTCGAGCAGGGCGTCGGCGATGCCTTGATGGTAGAAGCTGAACATGGCCACGTCGATGGTGCTCTTGCTCTTATGGATGGCCTTGATGAGCCACTGGGAGGTCCCGCCGTGCGGCGAGAACACCACCGCCGGGAAGAGCGTGTTCTGGAAGCGCACGGGCGTGGCTTGGTCGCGCGGCGGTCCCGGCGTCAGGGTGGGCGGGCCGTGGGGCTTGTCCGGGCTCTGGGCGTTCTTCCAGAGCCAATCCCAGTAAAGCTGGTACATGCCGACCCGGTGGGGGTCCGTGGTGAAGAGCGCGTTCTCGTGGTTGCGCTTCTCGGCCGCGTTGGTCCAGTTGAAGGAGCCGTGCTCGACCAGCTTGCCGTCGAAGATGGCGATCTTGTTGTGCATGATCCCGAAGTAATCGAAGCCGCGCACGATGCGGACCTGGATCTTGGGGTCCTTGAGCAGGGCCTGCATCTGGGGCGAAGGAACGGCTCCGGGCTTGCTGGGGAAGACATGGCTTTCATCCAGGACCAGCTGGATCTGCACCGGCGGGTTGCGGTCGCGGGCGCGTTGGAGGGCTTCGAGAACTTCCTGCAGGTTAAAATCGTATAGGATGAGCTTGAGGCTGGCTTCGGTGTGGTCGATGGCATCGACCAGGAGCTTGCTGACCGAGCCGTTCTCCGGGAAAGCCACCCGGGGGAGTTCGGTCCCGTTGTATTCGATCCCGGCCGTCTGCGGAGGAGCCTGCGGGGCCGGCGTCGCGGCCAGGGGCTCGAACCGCCCGAACCCCGCCGCGTTGTCGAAGAAGCGGTCCAGGCCGCGCCGGTCCAGGCTCTCCGGCATGGGGAGCCCGGCGGCCAGGACGGGACCCGCCCCGAGGAATAGGCAGATCCCGGTCTCCCAGAGTGCCTTGGAGAAGAGCCGAGCGTGGGTCCTCATTACCACCAGGATAGCCTTAAGACCTGGGTTCAACACAGGGCCTGGGGGCCCAGGACAAAATAGGCCCAAAGGCCTATGCGGGATAATGGAACTATTTCCAGGTTTATCCGTACTTGCCGGTATGAGGGTTCTGCGTGTGGCGTTGGAGCGGTGCGTTTTCGCCGTAGCCTATAAGATGCTCGCGCGCTCGCGGCGGGGGGGGATGCGCGGCAGGGCCCGTTTGGCCCTATTGGCCGCGGCAGACCTGGGAGGGCTCCGCTTGGAAGACCTGGAGCGATGGCGCATCTGGGGCAGGCCCCTATTGGGGGACCTGTCCTCCCAGGATAGCGGACGACTTTTCGAGGAGGAGCTTGAGGAGCTCAAGCTCCTCCTGTCCAAGCTATGCGGGCTCTACGGGCTGGCCTTGAACGAGGATGGGCCGGAGGCCGGCCTCGTCCTTCTGGGAGAGAACCCCTCTCGCGACTATTCACCCGCGCCCGCGCGAGCCGCGGCTCTCCCGGCCGCGGCGCAAGCCGACCTGGAGTATTTCCTCAAGCTGCTCTTCGGGAAAGAGGGCTTCCGGCCCGGGCAGAGGGAGGCGGTCGAGCGTCTGCTGGAGGGGAGGGACGCGTTCGTCCTGCTGCCCACGGGCTCTGGGAAATCGCTGGTCTTCCAACTAGCCGCCTGCCTCCTCCCGGGGGTCTGCCTGGTCGTGGAGCCCACGCTCTCGCTCATCGAGGACCAGGTCAGGCTCCTGCGCGGGTCCGGCTTCGAGAAGGTGTCGGCGATCACCAGCGAGATCGAGAACGGCCGCCTCAGGGCGAAGGCCCTGCGCGACCTGGCCTCGGGCCGCGTGCAGTTCTGCTATGTCTCTCCGGAAAGGCTCCAAACGGCCTCGCTCAGGCGCGCGCTGGCCCACCTGGCCCGCGAGGGGGGCTTCGCCTTGGCCGCGGTCGACGAAGCGCATTGCGTGTCGGAATGGGGGCACGATTTCCGCGTCGCCTATCTGCGGGCGGCGGCGACGCTGCGTTCCATCGCGCCCGCCCCCATCGCGGCCTTGACGGGCACCGCGTCTCCCGAGGTCCTGGCGGAGAGCCGGCGCCTCTTGGGGATGGGGAACGGGGCGGCCCTCATCGACATGGGCCGAGGACCCGCCGAAAATCTTCGCTTCCATATCGCGCGATGCAAAGCCGACCGTAAGTTCGACTTCCTCGAGCGCGTGCTGGAGCGGGTGCGGCGTTCGGGCAGCGGGATCATGTTCTTCCCCGCGGTGGAGGGGGAGCGCGGCGCGCGGTCGGCCGCCTCGCGCCTGCGCGCCCTGGGCCTGGAGGTCGGGGTCTACCACGGAAAACCGCCTCGCGGGATGGAGGAGAAGCGCTGGCGCAAGGAGAAGCGGGGGGCGGCCTCCGACTTCTTGGAGGGCCGCGTCCCGCTCCTGGCGGCCACGAAGGCCTTCGGCCTGGGCATCGACAAGCCGGATGTCCGATTCACCGTGCATCTGGGCCTGCCCTCCTCGGTGGAGGCTTTCCGCCAGGAGGCGGGGCGCTGCGGCCGGGATGGAAGGCCCGCCGACTGCTGGCTGGTCCTATCGCTGGAGGACGAGAGGCGGGCCCGGAGGCTCTTGGACCCGAGCCTCTCCCAGGAAGAAGCGGCCGCGGGCTTGGAGAAGGCCGCCCGCCCATTCGATGACGCGCTCAGCGCCTTGAGTCTGCATCTGGCCTCCCATCCGGGGGAGGCCCGGGAGTGGGAGGACCTTCGCCTGGTCCTTGAGCGTCTGGGGGACGCCTCCAGGCCGGGAGTGATAAAGCTCTCGATGCCTCTTCAGCACCAGCCGCTCATCGAGAAAGCCCTCTACCGCCTCTGCCGCTTGGGCGTCGCGGCGGACTACGCGGTCCGCTATGGAGAAACGGCCTTCGAGGTCCTGCTCACCGGCGCCCGCTCCAAGCACATCGCCTCCGCCCTTGCCGGGCTGCTGGAAGAGCGGGGCCTGGACCCGCGGGCGGCGTTCCCAAGAGGGAGGTCCGATCTTCCCTCGGAGCGGGAGTTCCTCCCTTGGGCCGCCAAGGCCTATCTTCGCCTCGTCTACGGCACGATCGAGAAGGAGCGCCGTTCCTCCCTCGGGAAGATGCTCCACTGCGCCCTGGCCGAAACCGACAAGGAGTTCACCCGCCGCCTGGAGTCGTATTTGGCCTAGTGCTCCGACCGGATAATTATGCGCGATTTGGCCGGGCGATTTTGC
>CAYWAR010000282.1:0-4027 GCA_964455765.1 uncultured Elusimicrobia bacterium | reverse complement strand
TCCCGACGAGCTCGACGAGGACTCGCTCATCGCCGTCGCGGCGGAGACCGGGGGCCGATACTACCGGGCCGAGTCCGCCAAGGAGCTCGAGGCGATCTACGCCGAGATCGACCGCTTGGAGAAGACCGAGCTGCGTCTTCCGCCCATCGTCTCCTACACCGACCTGCACGGGCGCTTGCTCCTCCTGGCCGCGCTCCTGCTGGCCGCCGGGATGCTCTCGAGCAGGACTCTCCTCTTGAGGCTGCCTTGATGGACATGTTCCTGAGCCCCGCTTTCCTGGCCTGGGCCCTCGGCGCGGGCGCGGCCTGCGCGGGGCTCGAGGCCTGGTCCCGGGCGCGTCGGCGGAGGCTGCTCGGCATTTTCGCCCAGGCGGGCATGCTGCCCCGCCTCTTCCCGCAGGACGCCTTGCGCGCGCGGCGCCTCAAGAACCTGCTCGAATCCGCGGCCCTGGTCCTGCTCCTCCTGGCGCTGGCCGGCCCGCGGTGGGGAGTCGAGCTCGTGGAGACCCGCTCGAGCGGATCGCAGACCGTCCTCTTGGTGGACACCTCGCTCTCCATGCTGGCCGAGGACATCAAGCCCAACCGCATGGAAAGGGCGAAGGCCGCCCTCTCCTCGCTCATTGACGGGCTCAAGGGCGGGCGCGGGGGCGGGGCCGCGTGCGCGGGCGAAGCCCACGTCCAATGCCCGCTGACCACGGACTCCGAGGCGGCCAAGAGCCTCCTGCGCCGCATCCAGGTCGGGATGATCCCCCAGCCCGGAACGGACCTCACCAAGGCCATCCGCCTGGGCGCGGGCATGCTCCGCCGCCATCCGGGGCACAAGGCGCTGGTCCTGCTCACCGACGGCGAGGACACCGTGGGCAAGCCGCAGGAAGCCGCGGTCGAGGCCGCGGAGTTGGGCATCCACCTCTATCTCATCGGCACCGGGACCCCGGAGGGAGAGCCCATCCCGCTGCGGGACTCCTCCGGCGCCTTGACGGGCTATAAGAAAGACGCGGCCGGGCAGACCGTCCTCACCCGGCTCGGCGAATCCTCCTTGAGGTCCCTGGCCGCGGCCGGGGGCGGAGCCTATTTCCGCGCCACTCCCTCGGAGGGGGAAGTCCTCGAGATACTGCGGCAGATCGAGGGCTTGGAGAAAGGCGGAAGCTCCACGGGCTCCGCGACGCGTTTTAGAAACCGCTACCGCCTGCCGCTGGCTTTGGCCTTCCTGCTCCTGCTCGTCGAGCTATTGGTTGTGGAGACCGGGCCCCGCCCGGCGGGGCCCGCCCAAGCCCTGGCGGGCCGCAAAGGAGGAACACGCGCCGCACCGGCGGCGGATGAAAAGAACGGCGAACGGCAAACGGAAGAGGGGAAGCGCGAGGCGTCCCTGCTCCTGATCCTCGCGCTGCCCTTCTCCTTTGGGGGATGCAACCCTCGCTCGGACGCTCGGCTCTGGAAAGGGAACAAGGAATACCGGTCCAAGAATTTCGGAAAAGCTCTGGAACACTACGCGCGGGCCGCGGGCCGCGCGGACAAGGACCCCAAACCCCTCTTCAACGCCGGGGATGCGCTCTACAAGCTGGGGGAGCTGGGCAAGGCCGAGGAGGCGTTCTCGCGGCTCGCCGACCCGAAGAAGGTCCCCCGCAAGACGGCGGCGGCCTCGTATCACAATCTCGGCAACGCCTTGCTCGGCCAAGAGCGGCCTAAAGAGGCGGCCGAGGCCTACCGGCGCTGTTTGCTCCTCGAGCCCGGCGACGAGGACTGCCGTCACAACCTCGCCCTGGCCCTGAGGCCTCCCAAGGAACGCAAGGACAAAAAAGGGGGGGACGAGGACAAGAAAGACGAGGATAAGAAGGGCCAGCCCCCGCCCTCTCCTCCAAAGCAGAAATCCTCCTCTACCGACAAGAAGGAGCAGAAGCAGAGCGCGGGGATGTCTCAGGAGGACGCCGAACGCATCCTTCAAGCGGTCAAGGAAAAGGAGAAGACGGCGCCGCCCATGCCGATGAGCCCCCAGGGGGACAAGAAGCCTCAGCGGACGGAGAAGGATTGGTGATGGGCGCCCGCAGCGGACTCCTCCTCCTGAGCCTGTCCATGGCCTTCGCCGCTCCGGCCGCCGCGGAGCTGACCATCTCCGCGTCCGTGGACAAGACCCAGCTCTCCCTCGATGAACAGGCCATCCTGACCGTGGCGGTCGGCGGGCCCCGGACCAACCTGCCCGAGCCCCGGCTTCCCGCCATCCCGAATTTCAACGTGCACGGAGCCGGACGGAGCCAGAACATCTCCTTCGTCAACGGAGCCATCTCGAGCTCCGTGGAGTACCGCTATGTCCTGGTGCCGCGCGCGGCGGGGAAGGCCGTCATCGGCCCCATCACGGTCAACGACGGCGGACGCTTCGAACAGACCTCTCCCATCGAGCTCCTGGTCCTGCGCCCCGGTTCCACCCCCCCGGCCGCCCCCTCGCGCCCCGGACCCCAGCCGGGCCAAGTCCAGCAGGCGTCCGGGGGAGCGGACTTGTTCGTGACCGCGGAGGTGGACGATCCCGAGCCCTTCGTCAACGAACAGGTGCTCTTCACGGTCCGCCTCCACATCGGCGTGCCCCTGGCGGGGAACGCCGAATGGACCCCTCCCTCGACCTCCGGCTTCCTCTCCGAGGACCTGCCTCCGGGCCAGCCCAAGCAGACGACCGTGGGAGGAAGGCGCTATCATCTCTCCGAGGTCAAGCTGGCGCTCTTCCCGGCCCAGGCCGGGAAGCTGACCATAGGCCCGGGCGCCATCCGCTGCCAGGTCCAGCAGGAGTTCGCCGTGGACCCCTTCTCGCAGGATTTCTTCCAGCGCTTCTTCTCCCAGGGGATGGCCGGCGGGATCGTGGCCAAGGAGCTCAAGACCAAGCCGATCACCGTGAACGCGGCCGCTCTGCCGGAAGGCAAGCCGCCCTCGTTCTCCGGCGCCGTGGGCCGCTACCGCATCAGCGCCGAGACGGACAAGCGCAAGGTGAAAGCCGGCGACGCCCTCAACCTGAGCGTGACCATCGAGGGGACGGGGAACCTCAAGGCCATCGCCCAGCCCTCCCTGCCGGACCTGAGCGCGTCCTTCCGCCTATACGACACCGTAAGCTCCCTGAACCTCCAGAAGGACGAGACCGGAGTGCGCGGGTCAAAGAGCTTCAAGACCGTCCTGGTGCCCAAGGTCTCCGGCCCCCTGCGCGTGCCGGCCATCCCCTTCTCCTACTTCGACCCTCAGAAGAAGGCCTATATCTCCCTCGAGACCGCGCCCCTCGATCTCGAGGTCGAGCCCGGCGCCGCCGCGCCGCAGGCGCCGGGCTTCCCCGCTCCCATGGGCGGAGGGGCCATCACCCAACTCGCAGACGACATCCGCCATGTCAAGCCTCCCCGCGCCTCCGCCCGGCTGAGCGCGGGTGCGACCCGCAGGCTCTGGCCGCACCTCATCCCCCTGGGCGTCTTCCTGGCGAGTTTCACCCTCTTCCTGCGCCGAGAAAGCCTTCTGCGCGACCCGGCCGGCACGCGCGCCCGCAGGGCTTTCGCCAACGCCGGCCGCCTCCTCGCCCGGGCGCGGGACCTGCAGGCCTCCGAGCCCCGCCAAGCCGCCGGCTTGCTCTCGGAGGCGATCCTCGGCTATCTGGCCGACAAGCTCGACTGCCCGGCCTCGGGGCTCACGCGCAAACAAGTGGCCCAGCTCCTGCTCAAGCGCTACCCGCGCATTCCGGAGGGCCATCTTGAGCGCTTCAAGATGCTGCTCGACGAGCTGGAGCTCCAGCGCTTCGCGCCCTCCGCGCCCGGAGCGGATAAGGACGGCGCCCAGCTCATCGAGGGAGCCGCGGAACTGCTCAAAGCCCTGGAGGAGGAAACCAAGAAATGACACGCGCCATCGCGCTGGGGAGCGCGCTCCTTTTCTCGGCCGCGGGCGCGGCCCTGGCGGGGGGAGCCCGGGAGGCGATCCTGGAAGGGAACTCGCTCTACGAGGCCGCGCGCTACGCGGAGGCGGCGGAGAAATATCAAGCCGCCGTGAAGCTCGACCCGCTCGACGCCGCG
>CAYWAR010000281.1:0-4042 GCA_964455765.1 uncultured Elusimicrobia bacterium | reverse complement strand
TGTTCTCCGGGTCGTAGTGCTCGGCGAAGCTGAAGCTATGGCGAGAATCGAGCCAGGAGGTCTTGGTCAGGAACCTCCCCGCCGCCCGCCGGATGTCGATCTTCTTTTCCGCCATGGGGCCGAGCGGCCATGATATCAAAATCGCGCGTCGGCCCCGGGATCGAAGAGCTTCTCCTTGAGGACGAGGGACACGTTCACAAGGCCGATGAGCGCGGGCACTTCCACCAGGGGGCCGATCACCGCGGCGAAGGCCTGGCCGGAGTCGATCCCGAAAACGGCCACGGCCACGGCTATGGCGAGCTCGAAGTTGTTGCTGGCCGCCGTGAAGGAGAGCGTGGCCGTCCTCGGGTAATCGGCCCCGATCTTCCTGCCCAGCCAGAAACTGACCAGGAACATGACGACGAAGTAGATGAGGAGCGGGACCGCGATCCTCAGCACGTCCAAGGGGATGCGGACGATGGCCTCGCCCTTCAAGCTGAACATCACGACGATGGTGAAGAGCAGGGAAACGAGCGTCAAGGGGCTGATGCGCGGGATGAATTCGCGGTGGTACCAGCCGCTCCCCTTGGCTCGGACCAGCGCGAAGCGCGTCAGCATCCCGGCCAGGAACGGGATGCCCAGATAGATGAAGACGCTGCGGGAGATCTGTCCGATGCCCACATCGACCGCCGCCCCCGAGAACCCGAAGACCGGGAGCAGCAGCGTGACGAAGACGTAGGCATAGGCGCTGTAGAAGAGCACCTGGAACACGCTGTTGAACGCGACCAAGCCGGCCGCGTACTCCGTGTCGCCCTGCGCCAGCTCGTTCCAGACGATGACCATCGCGATGCAGCGAGCCAGCCCGATCAGGATGAGGCCGACCATATAGTCCGGGGTGCGGCGCAGGAAGAGGAGCGCCAGGACGAACATGAGGACCGGGCCGATGACCCAGTTTTGGAGCAGAGACATCCCGAGCACCCTCTTATCCCGGAACACCCCGCCGAGCCCCTCATAGCGGACCTTCGCCAGCGGCGGGTACATCATGAGGATGAGCCCGATCGCGATCGGCACGTTGGTGGTCCCGGACTGGAACCGGTTGATGAACGCGGGCAATCCCGGGAAAAAGCAGCCCAGCGCCACGCCGAGGGCCATGGCCCCGAAGATCCAGGCGGTGAGATAGCGGTCCAAGAAGGAAAGCCGGCCGGCCGCGGATATCCCGGGACGATCGCTAATCATTCTCCGATCCCTTCACGCCGCTCGAGACGAATTCGGCGATCCTCGCCTTGATCTCATCGCGGACCTCGCGGGTCTTGGCGAGCTTTTCGGCCTCCGTGCCCAGGAAGCTCGCGGGGTCCCGGAAGCTCCAGTGCATCCTCTCCCGGACCAGGCCCGGAAAGAGCGGACAGCGTTGCGAGCTGGACTCATCGCAGACGGTCACGACGTAGTGATAGCTCCGCCCCCGCTTGAAGAGGTCGAAGACGCTCTTAGTCCGAGCCTTCGAGATGTCGATGCCGAGCTCCTTCATGGCCTCGACCACCACCGCATTGAGCTTGCCCGGCTCCAATCCGGCGCTCTCGGCCTCGAATCGATCCCCCGCGAGATGCCTCAGTAGCGCCTCCGCCATCTGGCTCCGGCCGGAGTTGTGGATGCAGACGAACAGGACGCGGACTTTGCTCACCGCGCGGATCAGCGGCATGGGCGCCTCCTCAGGGCGGCCAGCTTGGCGGCGTCGCGGCGCAGGACGGGGACCTCGTCGAGGCAGTCGTCCACGCAATCGAGCAGGCGTTTTTGGAAAGTCGTCTTGGCGGGAGCCAGCGCATAATAGCGCCAAAGGCCCTCTTTCCGGTCGACGACCAGTCCGGCCCTCTTGAGGTAGCCCAGATGGCGCGAGACCTTCGGCTGGCGGGCCTGAAGGACTCCCATGATGTCGCAGACGCAGATCTCGCCCTTGCCCAGGAGGTGCAGGATGCGCAGCCGTGTTTCGTCGGCGAAGGCCCGGAACATCTTGTTTACGGGGAGCTCAACCATATTCGCTTACGCGAATATAGTACCACACCCCGGCCGCCCATGTCTTGTTCAAACTGGCTGCCCGGCTGGGATTCGAACCGGCGCTCGGGTTCGGGTGGAGGACTCAGGCCGGGCGGATGACGCGCACGGGGTAGGAGGACCTGTCCGAGGGGCGGACCTTGAGGGAGCGGCAGAGCTCGATCTCCTTGGGGTCCAGGGCGCAGGGGCCCCCGCGCAAGACATCCTCGCCGAAGGGGGAGAAAACGTAGGCCGAGCCGTCGTAGGCGTAGGCCGGGTCCTTGCCCGAGCGGTTGACCGCGGCCACATACGCCTGGGTGAGCACGGCATGCGCCGAGTTCACCGTCTTGAACTGATGGCTCTTATGCGGCCCGCCCACCCAGCAGGCCGGGACCAGGATCAGGTCCGCTCCGGCGCGGGCGTAGGCGTGGAAGAATCTTGGAAAACGGATGTCGAAGCAGACGGCGAAGGCGATGCGCCAGCCGCGGTAGTCGAAGACAAGCCCCCCCTCCCCGGCCGAGTAGGAAGCGGTCTCGGGCTGAGACCCCAGGGTGAACAGGTGGGTCTTGCGATAGGAGGCGGCCAGGCGCCCGGAGGGGTCAAAAAAGGCGACAGAGTTGAACGGGCGTCCCGGGCGCCTAGGATTCCGTTCCGGGAAGCCCGCGGCCAGGGCCGTGCGATGGCGCCGTGCGATGGCGCACAGGGCGGCTATCTCGGCGTCCATGGGTTTTAGGCGGAAGCCATGAGGGTTCTTGGTCACGAAAGCGGTGAGCGTCAGTTCAGGGAAAAGGAATAGACGCTCCCGCGACGGGACGGCGGGCGCGGCGGCCAAGCCGCGGCGCACCGCGGCGTCGACGCGGCGCAGATTCTCCGCGACATCTCCCCAGGCGAGGTCGAGGGGGACGGGCTGGATATATAGGGGAAGGCGCTTCATGCCCCGCTCAATAAACGGGCTCCAAGCGGGCCAGTTCCTTCTCAAAACGCGACTTGAATCCGGGATCGAGGACATCGGCGCAGACCGCGTAGCGGATAAGGGGCTCTCGCGAGCCCCCGTCGGAGAAGCCCTGGAAATGCACTCCGACGATACCGGTCTCGGAAGTGACGAGCCTATTGAAAGCCTCGTGCAGGCTCAGGTCTTTCTTCTTCGCCCAGGCCGCCAGGTCCTTGCCCAGCACGCGGCGGGGCACTTTCCAGAGCGTGAAGAAACCGGCCTCGGTCTCGCAGGCCTGCCGCAGGCCCGCCGACTTGAGCCGGGGGACCAGATAGGCCAGGCGGTCAGCGTACATCCGCCGCAGGAAGTCGAGAGCCTCCCTCGCCTCCGCTCCCGTGGAGAGGAAGCGCCCGTAGGCGGCCATCACGGAAGGCACGGGACCGGACTCGGAGTTCCCCTTGACCAGGGCCAAGTCCTCGATGAAGTCCTTCGATCCCAGCACGGCCCCCAGCCGCGCGCCCGGATCGCTGAAGGACTTGCTCACCGAGTAGAGCTCAAGCCAGTCGAGGTCCGGGAAATCCTTGGCCACGGCGGCGAGCGGTACATGGGAGTCCCCGGCCAGCCCCGCGTAGGCCGCGTCGTTGACCAGGCGCGAGCCGTTCTCCAGGCAGAAGGCGATGAGCTCCCGCCATTCCCGGGCGGAGGCGCCGACGGAAGCGGGATTGCCGGGCCGGATGACGAAGACCAAGTCCGGGCGCTTGACCTTGGCCTCGCGCAAGGCGGCCTTGAGCCGGGGCACGCTCAAGCGCATGCCTTCGCCCGCGAGGAGGGGCCAGACCACGCGGCGCGCGCCGAGATAGCTCTGCGACCAGGTCCCGATCACGTCGTAGGCGGGCAGATTCGAGACGACGGTGAACTTGTCGCGGCGCTTACGGTCGGGCAGGTGCAGGCCGCAGGCGATGGGGATGAGCGCGGTGGCGGTCTTGATCCCGGGTATGGGCATCGCCTTGAGGCGCGGATGCTCCGCGACCCGTATCCGCCCGTGCAGCTCCGCCATGGCGGGCGCGAAACCGAGCAAGTCGTTCTCTTCCGCGTAGGTGTGGTACT
>CAYWAR010000280.1:0-4048 GCA_964455765.1 uncultured Elusimicrobia bacterium | reverse complement strand
CATCTGGGCCGAACCCGCGGCCGGGGCCTTGCGCGCCGCCCTGCGGGACCCGGACCCCCGGGTGCGCGAGGCGGCCGCCGCGGCGCTGGAGCGCTCCCGTTCCCCCGAGGGAGACCCCATCGTGGTCGTCGTCAACGGGACCCCGGTGCATCGCTCCGAAGTCGTGGAGCGGATGCTCTCGCGGCGGGGCGACTCGGCGGCGCGCGAGGCGGCCGACCTCCTCCTTTTACGCCAGCGCGCGCGGGAACTGGAGATCGGGGGGGAGGATGAGCGGGACTTGGCCGCGGCCATCCTCGAAGGCGAGCGGCGGATCTCGGTCTCGGAGAGCGAGATCGAGCGGGGCTTGGCGGCGCGGGGAAACGCCATCGAGGAGGTGCGCCTTAGGAAGATCCTTCTCTCGAAGGAGGAGGAGGCCGGGCGCCTGGGCGCGGCGCTGGAGGGAGGCGGGGATTTCTCCGCCCTGGCCCGGCAGAACAGCCTCGACCTTCGGACGCGCCTGCAAGGAGGCGAGCTCGGCTGGCTTTCCCGCGCCGACCTGCGTCCCGAAGCGGACGCCGTCCTCTCGCGGCTCAAGCCGGGAGAAGCCGCCGCGCTCCGGACCCCGGCGGGATTCGAGCTGATCCAGGTCGTGGAGCGCCGCGTCCCTCCGGGAGCGGACCGCCGCGCGCGCATGCGCGCGCATCTTTTGCGCGAGAAGGCCCTGGAGTTCCTCCCCGGCTACCTGGAGGAACTCCGCTCCAAGGCAGAGATCCTCACGCATCGGCGCTTCGCTCCGGGCCCATGAAGCGCTCACTCCTCGCCTTCGCCCTCTTCCTCCCCTGCGCGGCGCGGGCCGAGTCCTCCCGGGCCCGGCGGTACTACCACGAGGAGATCCATCAGCCTTTCTTCCGCCTGGACGCCTCCTCGGGAGCTTTCGTCTCCCAGAGACCCGGGGCCCTGCCCTCCTCCTTCTCCGCCCGCAAGGGAACGGCTACCTTCCGCGTCTGCGTCCTCGGGGGTTCCATCGCCTACAAGTACCTGCAAGGCTCCCGCAGCATCGAACCCGCCCTGCGCCGGGCCCTCCCGGGCAGGAAGGTCGAGGTCCTCAAGTGCGGGATGCCGGGCTATGACAGCCACCGGGAGCGCCTCCTGCTTCAAGAAGTGCTCGGCTACTCGCCCGACCGCGTCATCCTTCTGACCGGCCACAACGAGCGGCTCTCCTCCCCCCCGGCGCCGGGGTGGAAGCTGGCGCTGAGGGACCGCGTCAGCCGCGTCGCGGCCTTGCGCTCGGCCCTGGAACTGCTGCCGAGGCGTCCGCCCCCGGCGACGGGGGATCCCCTCACCTCGGCCCGAGAGCGCGAGGAGGATTTCGAGAAGAATCTCCTGGCCATGCTGCGCATGGCGAAGGAGAAGGGCGTCCCTCTCCTCCTCGCCCTGCCTCCGCTCAACTATCGAGACGCGCCGACGCGCTATCCCGAGCTCGGGCCCGTCTTCGTGCGCGGCTGGATACCGTTTCTGAAAGGGAGCTTCGAGGAGGCGTCCCGGGCCTGGGAGGAGGCTCTCTCCTCCGAGCCGGTGCCCTCCGGGGAGAAGTCCGCGGTGCTGTTCTATCTGGGCCGGGCCCTCGAAGCCCTCGGCCGCCAAGGAGAGGCCAACCGCCGATACGAGGAGGCCATGGAGGAGGATTCTCTTTGGCCCGGGCGCTGCACTCCCGGACGCCGGCGGCTCATCCGGCGCCTGGCCGAGAGCGAAAGGGCCCCCATCGCGGACCTAGACGCGGTCTTCCGCGGCCTGAGCGCGCCCCGCCTTCCCGGCCTGGACCTCTTCGACAGCGCCGTGCATTGGCACCACCGCCTCGACGCCGCCGTGACCCGCGCCCTGCTCCTGGCCCTGGGAGAGGACCCGGGACCCGAGGAGCGGGCCCGCGGAGCGGGGGGGCTCTCGCGCGCGGAGGCGGCCCGCGTGCTCTGGGCCGGCTTGGCGGACTCCGCCGTCGAAGCGCGGCCCTTTCGGAGCGCGGGCTATGTCGCCGCGGTCCGTGCCGCCCGGCCCGATTGGTTCGCCGATCCCGCGCGCTTGGCGCGGCGCGCGGAGGTCTCCGCGCGTCCGCTCGAGGCGGAGGCCTGGGGCCAGCCGCCCCTTCGGGTGGACCTCGCGCGCCTGCGCTGGACACTCGGGCACGTCCGTCTGCTGCACTCCGAGTTCGCCGCCGCGGCGCTGGACTTCGAGGAGGCCCTTCGCCTCGACCCCTCCCTGCCCCTGCATCTGGAGAACGCGGTCTCGCTCGCCTTCTCCGGCCGGCCGGAAGCCGCGGCGAGGAGTCTCGAGCGCCTGCGCGGCTTTGGGGCGGTCCGGGAAGCCGAGGAAGCCCGCCGCGCCCTCGGGTTATGACCGGGATCCGGCCATGAGAGTCTGGGTCTGCGCGGCCCTCTGCGCGATCCACCTCCCGCTGGGCGCCGACCCCGGCGGAGTCGGGGGCGGGCAGCCCCCTCTCCCGCCGACGGAGAGCGTCGAGGACCGCCTGGAGGAGGCGTGGGCGCTGGGCGGTTCGCCCGACCGGGCCTCGGCCGCGGCGGGGCTCGCCGCCGCCGCCAAGGATCCGGACGCGCGCGTGCGCAGGATGGCCGCGGCCTCGCTCGGCCGTCTCGGGAAAGGCGCTCCCGGCCGGCCGGCCCTCCTGGAGCTCATGCGCGACCCGGACGCGGAGGTCCGCTGGCAGGCGGTATGGGCGCTGGATTCGGGACGGCCGGAAGGCGCCGGCGAAGCCCTGGCCCGCGCGCTCGAGGATCCCGACGAGACCGTCCGCTTGAGCGCCGCGGCCGCGCTGCACGGCTTGGGCCGCTTCCCCGAGACGCTGACCGCGCTCCGGCGCGCTCTCTCCTCGCCGGAAGTGTCGGCCCGCGGCAAGGCCTGCGAGCTCCTCGGGGGCATCCCGGACTCCTCCACGGGGACCGCGGCCGCGCTGGCCCTCGCGCTGGCGGACCCGGAGCCGGAGGTGCGCGAGGCCGCGGCCGGGGCGCTGGAGCGTCTCGGCCCTCCGGCATCCTCGAGGACTATCGCCGCCCTGGCGGCATCCCTGAAAGACGCGGACGCCCTCGTGCGCATGGCCGCTACCCGGGCGCTAGGCAGGCTGCGGGCCCGGGAGCGCCTCGCGGAGCTCGCCGAGCTGTTGGGAGACCGGGACCCGGAGGTCCGGGAGGCCGCGTGCGCCGCCCTGCGGCTATTGGATAGCCCGGCGGCGAAAGACTGCTCGCCAGGAGGGACGGGATCACTCGAGGAGGCGGATGAGCTCGGGGACGGCGCTTTGCGCCCGGGAGCCGAGCCCGCCCAGCGCCCATAGGGCGTAGGCTCGCGCATCGGGCTCGGAGTCGCGTACGACGGCCATGAGCCGGGGCAAGTCCCTCTCGGAGGGCCGTATCCGCGCCAGGGACGCGGCGGCCCCCATGCGCAGGTGCGGATCGTCCGAATCGAGGAGCTTGAGCAGCGCGGGAACCGCCGCCCCGGCGCGCGGGCCGATGCCTCCCAGCGCGGCGGCAACATAGCATTTCTCGTTGGGGCCTCCTTTCTCCAGGGACTTCAGCAGGACCCCGACGGCCGCGGCGCCCTCCTCCCCGAGCCTGCCCAGGGTGACGACGGCGAGCATCCTCAGGTCGGGCCGGGGATCGGCCGCCGCTTCCATCAATCCCTCGACCGAGGAGCTCGATCGCGCGGCTTGCCGGCCCAAGGCCCATACCGCCGCCATCCTGACATCGGCGTCCTCGTCCTTGAGCAGGAGCCGCAGGGCCGGGGGCGGGACCTCCTTGCGCGCGGCCAAGGCGCCCAAGGACAGGACGGCCCGGCGCCGAAGAGCGGTCTCCCGCGAGGATAGGTCCCCGAGCAGGAGCTCCCGCTCGCCCTCGCCCGGCGGGACCACCAGCGCCAGCGCCATGAGGGCGCGAATGCGGACATGGGGATCGGGGTCGGCCGCCGCCCTCTCCAGAGCGGGAACCGCGGCCGCGGCCCCGGGGCCGCGCGCGCCGCGGGCCGCGGCCGCCCCCGCGCGGGCGCGACGATAGGAGGCCCCCAGGGC
>CAYWAR010000279.1:0-4144 GCA_964455765.1 uncultured Elusimicrobia bacterium | reverse complement strand
CCGGCGGGCCGCCCCGCCGCGCAGGCGGCCGGCGTTCTCTCCGAGCGTCAGTTGGAGCTTCGCGGGCATGTTCTTCTCGATGAGGGGGAAGAGCGCCTGCTCCTCTTCCTCCATGTGGTCCTTGAGATGGGACTGGAAGTCGATGACGGCCACGAACTGGCTGACCGGGGCCATGCGGATCTCCAAAGCGTCCCGGAGCACGTCGAGCTTCTCGTTGAGTTCCTCATGCCCGGCGCGGAACATCTCGATGATCTCCGGGCGCAGTCCCGAGACCGCCTCCAGGGCCGCGGGGAAGAGGAGCTGCTCCTCGACCTGTTCATGCGCCGAGAGCAGGGGGAGCAGGCGTTTTAACGCCGATTTGACGCGGGAGGGGGTGTCCGGGGCTTGTTCCCGGAGCGAGGATTCCATTTCCCTGAGCATGCACCGGAAACTCAGGTGTTCGGCCCGGAGCTGTTGGGTGATGGTAAGCCCCTCCGGGGTCTTCGGTGGTTTCACAAACTTAAACAATTGCAACAAAGCTGCCATGCCCCTATCGGCGGGATCTTCTTCCTCGGGTCCGCTTGAAGTAAGGCCGAAGCCGCGCTTCCTCCGCCTGAAAGTGGCCGTTCATGTCCTGGATCAGGATGCGCAGGGAGGCTCGCAGGGTCTCGAAGGGATAATCCTCGGGATGCTCCAGGAACAGGCGCGCGTCCTTGGAGAGAGAGAGCAGAGAGTCGTGCTGGAGCGCCAGCAGGCCGAGGAGGTCCCCCACCCTCTGCGGCCCAAGGGGGGGAGGACAGCCGATGGACATGTCCTCGATGCGGCGATGCTCCTCGATGGCGGGGATGAGCCGGTCCAGGATGTCCCTAAGGCATTTCCGGGCCCGGGCCTCGGGCTTCTCCAAGCAATCCCCGATGCGCTGGGCAAAATCCTCCAGCCGTCTGGCTTGTCTCCGTGGGAATCGGCCGGGCAAAGGACTCCTCATTATTCAAGATAGGCCGCAACGATATCGCCAAGCCGGCGTTGCCGGCTTGGCCCGTTTATTGGTTTCTACCTTGCGGCGTTCCCTGCGATGTACTGGTCTCTGCTCGTTTCGGTATATAGGAGCAATAGGGGTCCGACTCCAGATGATCCCCCGTCACCGCGTGCGCCCGGGCCCGGGAGCCGGCGCATACGGAGGCGAATTCGCACAGTCCGCATTTGCCTTTGAGCTTGGAGGGGTCGCGCAGGTCGCGGAAGAGAGGATGATCCCTGTAGACCCCGGCCAGGGAGTCCCGGCGGACGTTGCCGGCCGGGATGGGGAGGAAACCCGAGGGGCAGATGTCCCCCCGGTAGTCTATGAAGAGGAAGCCTTTTCCCGAGTTCACCGCCTCCGGCGACATGCCGATGGCGCCGTCGACCCCCCTGGGGCGGGCGATGATGCGGCGGACCTGCTCGGCGCTCCGCTCCCTCTGCATGACGAAGCGCCGGTAATGCGGGGCCTCGGTGAGCTTGATGATGAAATTCTGCTCGTTGTTGAGGCGGTGGAGCCTGTCGAAGGCGAGCTCGAACTGCTCGGCGGTGAGGCTCTCGAGCTCCTTGCCCCGGCCCGTGGGGATGAGGAAGAAGACCTCCCAGAACACCACTCCGAGGCTGGAGACCAGCGTCACGAGGTCCTCGAGGAGGGAAAAATTCCACGCCGCCAGGCAGGTGTTGATCTGCAAAGGGACTCCGGCGTCCCGGACGAAGCCCACCCCTTCCAGGGTCTTGGCGAAGGAGCCCGGGACCTTGCGGAAGGAGTCGTGGAGCTCCGCGGTCGGCCCGTCGATGCTGAAGGCGATCTGGTCGATGCCGGCGTCCTTGAGCTCCGAGATCCGGCTCCGGGTGAGGTTCTCGGTGGCCGCGGGGATGGTCCCCATGCGCAGGCCCCGGGATTTGCCATGGCGCACGAGCTCGGCCAAGTCGGGCCGGTTGAGCGGGTCGCCGCCGGAGAGGATGAAGATGGGCGTCCCCATGTCCGCGGCCGAGTCGAGGAGGCGCTTGCCCTCGTCGGTGCTCAGCTCGTCGGGGTCGCGTCCGAGGAGGGCGGAGGCGCGGCAGTGCTTGCAGGCCAAGGCGCAGGAGCGGGTGGTCTCCCAGATGGCCAGGAATGGGGTCTTGGAGAAATCGGTGCGCCCCAGGCCGGGGTGCCCGTTCTTCATTTCGCCGCCTTCTTGGAGCCGTCCCCGGCCAGATGCTCCTTGAGCCTCTGGAAAAGGATGGCGTCCTCGCGCTTGACATGGTGGTTGAGCATTTCCTTGAGATGCGTTTCCCGCTCCAGGAGCAGGATCACCGCTCTGCGGGCCCCAGCCCCCAGGGTCAGGCTGCGCGTGGCCGAGAGGAGGTCCTTGGTGCGCTGTTCGATCTTGCGGTGCTCCTCGATGAAGACATCCGGCTTGCCCGCGTGGATGAAATCCCCCAGCCCGGCGTAGACCGGGATGATGTGCTCCTCCTCGATGCGGATGTGGCGCGAAAGGCGTCGCGCGAATTCCTCCAGGGCCCCCAAGGCCTGGGTGAACTCCATCCCGACCAACGCCTCCTGATGGCGCAAGAAGATCTCCGCCAGGGAATGGTGGTCGGTTTCGACCTCGAGAATCTGGGAGAGCGACGGTTTCTTGACCATGGTGTCCAGTATTTATGCATTGCAACGCTCCTGCCATACAATGCCGTCGGGCCGTTGTTCTGCCGTTGCCCGAAGCGGCCTCTTGGGAAAAATCCATTGGATTTTTCCCAAGAGGACAAGAATCGCCATTTGACAGTCTGCCCGGGGTTTCGATACTGTAGAGCCGCTCGGATGTCAACGGTACCGACGCTGCTGCGGGTCTCGATCGCGCTCCTGGCATTCTCCCTTCCCGTTCGGGCGCAGGAGCCCCGGGCCCTTTCCTTGACGGAGGCTTTCCAGCTTGCCGAGAAGCGCAGCGAGGAGCTCGCGCGCAGGGGGCTGGGGGTCTTGGAGGTGGACGCGCGCATCCGGGAGCTATGGTCCGCGGTGAAGCCCTCGCTTTCCCTCAAAGGATCGGAATTCCTCCAAGACTCCTCCGCGCAGGGGGGGGCGCTGGGCTCCTTCACCCAGAAGGAGAGGCCCGAAGCGAAAGTCTCGCTCCGCCAGCCCGTGTTCGCCGGTCTGCGGGAGTTCCTAGCGGTGAAGGCGGCCCGAGCCCAGCGCGCCTCCGTCGAGGCCGAGCTCGCGCGGGCGCGGGACCTCCTGTATCTGGACACCGCAGGGGCGTATCTCGCCCTGCTGTGGATGCGGCGGGAGATCCTCGTGCGCAAGGCCATGGCCGCGGTGACCCAGGACAGGGTCTCGGAGCTCAAGGCCCGCGAGAAGCTCGGCCGCTCGCGCAAGAGCGAGGTGCTCGCCGCCGAATCCCAATTGGCCCAACTGGAGGCGCAGGTCCAGGAGACCTTGCGCGAGGAGCGCTCCTTTCAGGAGACGATGCGGTTCTTGACCGGTCTCGCCGGGGATATCGCCCCGGAGGAAGTCGCCCTTCCGCCTGAGGAGCCCGCTGAGCCCTACTTGGCCGCCGCAGCCCGCCGGCCGGATGTGGAGGCGCGCAGGCGCGACGCCCAGGCCGCCGCCTTCCTCGAGGAGAGCAGCGCCCGGGCATCCTGGCCGACGGTGGGCCTCGACGGGAATTATTATCTCAGGCGCACGGGCCTCCAGGGGCCCATCAAATGGGACCTGCTCCTCTCCGCGGAGCTTCCTCTCTATTCCGGAGGGGGGATGGGCGCCCGGACCGAGCAGGTCCGCCTGCGCCGGCGCGCCGGCGAGGAGGCCCTGTCCCTGTCCCTGCGCGCGGCGGAGTCGGAGGTGCGCAACGCCCATCAGGACCTCTCCTCCTATCTTTCCGTGGTCAGGGCCCTGGAGAAAGCTCTGTCCCTGGCCGAAGCCAACGCCTCGGCCCAAGCCGAGGACTACCGCCTCGGCTTGGTCACCAACCTCGACGTGCTGGGAAGCCTCAACTCGCTGGGCGAGATGCGGCTCAAGCTCAACTCCGCCCGGCTCGACGCCTCCTACGCCGCGGCGCGTCTGGCCGTTGCCGCGGGGAGGACGCCCGGGCCATGAGCCTTTCCGAGACATCCATCCGTAATCCGGTCTTCGCCTGGATGCTCATGCTCGGGCTCATGATCTTCGGGGCCATCGGGT
>CAYWAR010000278.1:0-4186 GCA_964455765.1 uncultured Elusimicrobia bacterium | reverse complement strand
GTTGGCCTTGCCGGGCGCGGCCCACACGACCGGGTGCCGCCCCGGGAGGGCCTCGACCTCGGCGGGGTTGTCCTTCATGAGGCCGGTCTGGGCCGTGGGCTTGCCGTCCACGGAGGAGACGGTGCGCTTATCCATGCCCTCGACGACGCAGACATCCGCCGGGGGCTTGCGCGCGCCGGTGTAGGCTTTCACCGCGCAGCCCAGGCTCGCGGCCAGGGCGATGAGCAGCAGGGATCTTGCGTTCATTTCTTTCCTCCGCGGGCGTCCTTCAGGAAGGCGAGGTAGCCCTTATAAGTCATGTAGACGTCGAGTTTGCCCGAAAGTTCCCAGGGAGCGTGCATGGAGAGCACGCCCACGCCGCAGTCGATGACGTTCATGCCGTAGCGCGCCATGTAGCCGGCGATGGTGCCGCCCCCGCCCTGGTCCACCTTGCCCAGCTCCGCGGACTGGTAGACGACCCCGGCCGCGTCGAATATCCGGCGGATCTCGGCGACGAATTCGGCGTTGGCGTCGTTGGCCCCGGATTTGCCCCGGGCGCCGGTGAACTTGGTGACGACGGCGCCGCCGTTGAGCAGGGCGGCGTTCTTGAGCTCGGAGACCCCGGGATAGAGCGGGTCATGGAGCACGTTGACGTCGGCGGAGATCATCCAGGAGGCGCCGAGAGCGCGCTTGAGGGTGAGCTCGCTGTAGGTCCCGCCGGAGAGGTTCACCATCTCGCCGACGGTGTTCTCGAAGAAGTTCGACTGCATCCCGGTCGCGCCGAGAGAGCCGATCTCCTCCTTGTCGCAGAGAAGCACCGCGGCCGTGTACTCCGGGGTCCCCGGGAGGTCCAGGAGCGCCTTGAGCGCCGGGAAGGCGCAGGCCTTGTCGTCCTGTCCGTAGGCCAGGATCATGGAGCGGTCGAAGCCCGCCTCCCGCGCCGGACCGGCGGGCACGAACTCGAGCTCGGCCGAGAGGAAGTCCGCCTCGCTCAGGCCGTATCTCTCCTTGAGGAGTTCCAGCACGCGGTACTTGATGCGCTCCTTGCGCTTCTTGTCCGCGCAGGGGACGGAGCCGGCGACCACGTCGAGGCCCTCGCCCGGGATCCCGTCGGACATGGTCTTCTTCATCTGGTCCTGGGCCAGGTGGGGCAGGAGGTCGGTGATGCAGAAGACGGGGTCCCCGGGGTCCTCGCCCACCCGGATCGGGATCTTGCGGCCGTCGGGCTTGATGAACACGCCGTGCAAAGCGAGCGGGAGGGCGACCCACTGGTAGTGCTTGATGCCGCCGTAGTAGTGGGTGTCGAGCAGGGCCATCTCCCCGCTCTCGTAGAGGGGGTTCTGCTTGACGTCGATGCGGGGAGAATCGATGTGCCCGCCGATGATCTGCAGGCCCCGCTCGAGGGGTTTGCGGCCGACCACGGCGGCCGCCAAAGTCTTGCCCGCGCAGCTTCGGTAGACCTTGTCTCCGGCGGCGAGCCTCTTGCCCGAGGCGATCATGGCCTCGATGTCCTGGAAGCCTTGGGCCTGGAGGAGGCGCACGGCCTCGTCATGGGCCTCGCGCTCGGTCTTGCTCACGCTCAGGAAGGCGAGGTAGGCCCGGCAGAGTTCGTCGAGCTTGCGGGCTTCCGAGGGCTTGAGACCCTCGTAGCCGTTGCCGCGGGTCTGGGACAGGTCCGTTTTCTTCGAGGCTGTCTTAGTGGCCATGGGGAAGGCTATAAAATGCGGCTTCCCCTGTAAATGACGCAGGGCCTCCCCGATGGCTCAGACGGCGGGGACCGAGGGGTCGATCCGTTCGGCCCAGGCGAGTATGCCCCCCGCCACGCTGACCACCTTCGTGAATCCTTTCTCGCGCATCACCTTGACGGCCCGGGCGGAGCGTCCGCCGGACCTGCAGTGGACCGCGGTGGGCGCCGAGGGATCGAGTTCCTTGAGGCGGCTTTCGAGTTGGCCCAGGGGGATGAGCTTGGAGCCCGGGATGCGGCAGAGGTCGTATTCGCCCTGCTCGCGGACGTCGATGAGCACGAGACGCTCCTTGCTCTCGAGCCTGGCTTTGAGTTCCTCGACGGTGATCTCAGGGACGGGTGCGTTCATCTTGGCCTCCGTTCGCCCTCCGGCGCAGAACGCCTCGTAGTCGATAAGCGAGCGCAGGGTCGGGGCGCTCCCGCAGAGAGGGCATTTGGGGTCCTTGCGCAGGGAGAGGGCGCGGAACTCCGCGGCGAGGGCGTCGAAGAGGAGGAGCTTGCCGATGAGGGGCTCTCCCGCGCCCAGGATCAGCTTCACCGCCTCCATGGCCTGCAATGTCCCGATGATGCCGGGGAGCACGCCCAGGACCCCTCCCTCCGCGCAGGAAGGCACCAGGCCCGGGGGCGGGGGCTCGGGATAGAGACAGCGGTAGCAGGGCCCCCGCTTCGCCCAGAACACCGACACCTGGCCCTCGAAGCGGAAGATGCTTCCGTAAACGTTGGGGATCCCGAGCAGGGCGCAGGCGTCGTTGACGAGGTAGCGCGTGGGGAAATTATCGGTCCCGTCTATGACGAGGTCATAGCCCTTCAGGACGGCGAGCGAGTTGCCCGCCGAGAGCCTCCCTACGTTGAGCGAGACCTCCACGCCCGGGTTGAGGGAGGCGAGCCGCTCCTTGGCGGCCTGGAGCTTGGGCCGGCCGACATCGGAGGTGGAGTAGAGCACCTGCCGCTGGAGGTTGGTGGCGTCCACGGAGTCGAAATCCGCCAGGCCGATGCGGCCCACGCCCGCGGCGGCCAGATAGAGGGCCACGGGCGAGCCGAGGCCGCCCGCCCCCACGATGAGCGCCTGGGCGCGCTTGAGCTTGAGCTGGCCCTCCATCCCGACTTCCGGGAGGATCAGGTGCCTGCCGTAGCGCTTGACTTCCTCGGGCGAGAGGCCCGCGGCGGCCGCGCTCCCGCCGGCGATGGCGGGCACGACGATCAGGACATCCCCGTCCTTGAGCGGGGTGGCGGCTCCTTGGAGGGAGCGCACGTCCTCGTCGTTGAGGTACAGGTTGACGAAATTGCGCAGCGCGCCCTTCTCGTCGAAGAGGTGCTTGGCGAGACCTTCATGGCTCTTCTGGAGGGAGGCGAGGGCCGCGGCCACGGTGTCGGCCTCCACGGAGAGGCTCGGCTGTCCCTGCGCGAACCGCCTCAGCGCGGCGGGCAGACGGACTTGGACGCTCATCGGGGCCTCCTTTCTTGCGCCGGGACCTCATCGGCGGCGGGGTTGACTTCCCCCTCGACGAAGCTGCGTCCGTCCGCGCTCAGGCGCCATGCCCGGGCTCCGCAGACTTTTCCCTTGCGGACACAGAGGATGAGGTAGGCGTAGCCGGGCCAAGCGCGTTCGAGGTCGAAGGGCGAGGGCCAGGCCGGCGCGTCCGGGTGCGAATGATAGATCCCCAGGATGGCTTCGGAGGAATCGGCGAACTCACGCTCGACGCGCAGGAACTCCCGGGCGTCCACCTGATAGCGGTTGGTGCGGGGTCCGTTCTCCCAGGCGTTGCCCAGGCCGCGGGCATGGGCGATGAGGAGTTCGTCTTCCGGCGCGCCGAAATCCGCCGGGACCTCCCCGACCAGGGCGCCGCAGCATTCCTCGGGGTAGGCCGACGCCGCGTGCGCTTCGATGCTCTCGCGCACCGCGCGGGGAAGGAGGAGCTTCAACGGTCCTCCCAGAAGCGTTCGCCCAGGTAGCGCTCCCCGCCGTCGGGGAAGACGGTGACCACCGTCGCCTTCCGCCCGGCGCGGTGGAGGGCCTCGGCGATGCGCAGCGCGGCGGCCAGGTTGGCGCCGGAGGAATTGCCGATGAGGAGCCCTTCCTCGCGCGCCGCCCGGCGGACGAGGGCCTGCGCCTCCTCCGTGCCGATGAAGAGTTCCTCGTCGCAGAGGGAGGGGTCGTAGATGCCGGGGAGGAGGGAGGTCTCCATGTGCTTGAGCCCTTCCAGGCCGTGGAGCGGGCCCTCGGGCTGGACGGATATGGCGCGCAGGGCCGGATTGCGTTCTTTCAGGCTCGTGGAGACGCCGCGAAAAGTGCCGCTGGTGCCCAGGCCGGCGACGAAATGGGTGACGCTCCCCTCGGTCTGCTCCCATATCTCGGGTCCGGTCCCGTGATAGTGCGCCTTCCAGTTGTCGGGGTTGTTGTATTGGTCCGGATAAAAGTAGGCGGCCGGGTCTTCCTCATAGAGGGCCCGGGCATAGCGGATG
>CAYWAR010000277.1:0-4202 GCA_964455765.1 uncultured Elusimicrobia bacterium | reverse complement strand
GGGATCAGCGGCGGCACGGCCCAGGCCCTGCTGCGCATATCCGATAAGACAAAGAACATCCCCATCCTGTTCGTCACCGGGCAGTCCAAGGACCGGCAGGAGCATCTGGTAGAATTCCGCCCGGATACGCGCATCCTCTACAAGCCCCTGGACCTCCGGGAGCTGGGCTTCGCCGTGGAAGAGGCCCTTGGACTGGGGTAGGATGGCATGCGCAAGATAGGGGTGGTCGGGGCCGGGGCGCCGGGCGCCGGGATCGCCCAGCTCTGCGCGCAGAACGGCTTCGAGGTCCTTCTGGCCGATTCGAGCGAGGAAGTGCTTTCCTGGGCGGAGGCCCGGGTGCTGCGCGGGCTTCAGCGGGCCGAGGAACCGGCCGCCTTCGGCCTCATGCGCAAGACCACGGAGCTCTCGGGTCTGGCCTCCTGCGATTTCGCAATCCTGGCCGCGGCCGGGAGCATCGAGGCCCGCAAGGAGCTCCTGCGCCGGATAGACGCGCATTTGCCGCCCTCGCGCCCCCTGGGCGTCTGCGTCTCGGTGGCGCCCATCGCCGCCCTGAGCCGGGCCGTCGAGAATCCCCAGCGCGTCCTGGGACTGCAATTTTTCCAGTCTCCTCCGACCGCCGCGTTCGTGGAGCTCGTCGCCCCCGAGCAGGTCTCGGAGAAGGTTCTCGTCGAGTTCCGGGAGCTGATGTCGGCGCTGGGAAAGACCTCGCTGACCTGCCGGGACAAGGCGGGCTTCATCGTCCAGCGCGTGGTGCGTCCCTATTATCTGGAGGCGATCCGGCTCCTTGAACAGGGGCGCGGCACGCCTCCCGCGATCGACGGGGCCTTGCGCAACCTGGCCGGGATGCGCCAAGGACCCCTGGAGATGCTCGACCTCATCCTGGAGGAGAGCCTCTACGATTCCACGGCGCTCTACGAAGCTCTGGGGCGGCCGGAGAGGCTGCGCCCCTGCGCCGTCCATGAGAAGCTCGTCTCGCGCGGCTGTCGGGGCCGGGCCAACGGGCGCGGCTTCTACGTCTACGGGGAGAATCCCCCGGGCACCGCCAACCCCCTCCTCGAGGAGATCCTACCCGGCTACGGCCGCAGGTCGGCCTCGGCGCTCGAGATCGCCCATGCGGTGCTGGAGGGCGTCTTGGCCGAGGCGCGCGCCGCGGCCGAGGACGGGGTGGCCCCGGCGGCGGACATCGACGGCGCGATGCGCATGGCGTTGGGTTGGCCCAAGGGGCCTTTTGAGTGGCAGTCCGAGGGCGGCAGAGGCCGCGAGGGTGCGATATGAGCGATAACGGGCGCAAGGCGGTGGTGGTCGCGGCGGTGCGGACCCCGATGGGCCGCTTGGGCGGAGCGTTGAGCCGCGTGCGCCCCGACGACTTGGCGGCCCATGTCCTGCGCGAGGCCCTGCGGCGCGTGCCGCAGGCCCGTCCCGAGGAGATCGATGACGTCTACCTGGGCTGCGCCAATCAGGCGGGAGAGGACAACCGCAACATCGCGCGGATGTCGGCCCTTCTGGCCGGCCTGCCGGACAAAGTCCCCGGCTGCACCGTCAACAGACTTTGCGCCTCCGGGCTGGAGGCGGTCAACGCGGCCGCGCGCTGCATCGTCTCCGGAGAAGGAGAGATGTTCCTGGCCGGGGGCGTGGAGAGCATGAGCCGGGCCCCCTGGGCCCTGCCCAAGTCCGAGACCGCTTTCCCTTACGGCAACCTGACGGCCTACGACACCGCGCTCGGCTGGCGATTCCCCAACCCGCGGATGAAGGAGCTTTTTCCGCTGGAGAGCATGGGGGAGACGGCGGAGAACATCGCCCAAAGCCGGCCCATCTCACGCGCCGACCAGGACGCCTTCGCCCTGCGCAGCCATACGCTCGCCCTCCGGGCGCGGGAGGGGGCCTTCAAGGAGGAGATCGTCCCAGTCCCCGTCCCGCAGTCCAAGGGGCCGGAGAAACTGGTGGAATTCGACGAACCGCCGCGCGCGGAGACCAGTCTGGAGGCTCTGGGCAAGCTCAAGCCTGCGTTCCGGGAGGGGGGGACGGTGACCGCGGGGAACAGTTCCACGCTCAACGACGGCGCCGCGGCCTTGCTGCTCATGTCCGAGGAAAAGGCGAAAAAACTGGGGATACGGCCCTTGGCCCTTTGGCGCGGCTCCGCCTCGGCCGGGGTGGACCCCAGGAGGATGGGCCTGGGCCCGATATACGCCACGCGCAAGGTCCTGGAGCGCCTGGGCCTGGGAACGGAGAAGCTCGACTTAGTCGAGATCAACGAGGCTTTCGCCGTGCAGGCCTTGGCCTGCATCCGGGAGCTCGGGCTCGACCCGGAGAAGGTCAATATCAACGGCGGAGCCATCGCCTTGGGCCACCCCCTGGGCTGCAGCGGGGCCCGGCTGGCCGTGACATTGATCCATTCCATTCGCCGGAGAGGCGGGGGTCTGGGCCTGGCCAGCCTATGCGTCGGGGTGGGACAGGGACTTTCGACGATATTGGAGGGAGTGTCGTAACAACCGCGGCCTTGATTTTTCAACGGCGGGAGTCTACACTAACGGCAGGCGTCCGGCACGCGCATGCCGGGATGCCTTCCCGCCGAGTAAAGTCCCCATCGGAAGATGGGGTGTTGGCGTTCCGATGACCGTTTGATTATGCCCACTCAGCAACAACTGATCGCGTATATCCGCCAATACAAGGACAAATTCCCCATTGCGTCCTTGAAATCCCAGCTTGTCAAACAGGGGGTGAGCGAAGCCGAGGTCGACGCCGCCATCCGTCTGGCCATGTCCGCGCCGGCCACGCAGGCTCCACCGCCCGGCAAGACGCCCTTTCCTGGAGCGCCCGGGCCCGGCCGGCCCCCGCAAGGGACTCCAAGACCCGGGACCACCACGCAGACAGGAATGCCCACGGGCAGGACTCCTCTCCCCGGGGTTCCGCAGGGCGCGGGCCAGCCGCCGTATCCGACCCAGCGGCCTGGCGCGCCGGGCCAGCCGACCCAGCCCCCGCGTCCGATCACCCTACCTGGCCAGGGACCCGCCACTCAGCCTCCGCGTCCAGTGGGCCAGCCCGGCCAACCTCCGACGGGGATTCCCAAGCCCGGGACGACCACGCAGACGGGTATGCCTACGGGCAGGACGCCGCTCCCGGGGGTTCCGCCCGGCGCGGGCCAGCCGACCCAGCCCCCGCGTCCGATCACCTTGCCCGGCCAGGGGCCTGTGACCCAGCCTCCGCGTCCGGTCACCCAGCCCGGGGTGCCTCCGGGTCTTCTGCCGGGACAGTTGAGGACGCCTTTTCCCGGCATGCCGACACAGGGACCGGCCGGCCAGTCTCCCCAAACCGTGCCGAATCCGGGGACCACCACGCGGACAGGCATGCCCGTTCCGGGAAAGACGCCCATGCCCGCGCCGGGGACGACCACCCAGCCGGGCGCCGGCAAGACGCCCATGCCCGCCGCCCAGGAGCCTCCCCAGGCCGCCGCCGGGCCATCCAAGCCCCCGCCCGGCAGGACCTACATACTCTGCGTCGATGACGACCAGCTCATCCGCGACATGATGGTCAGCCGGCTCGAAGGCGCCGGCTACCGCGTCACCTGCGCGGAGGACGCGGCCCAATCGGTGATCCAGGCCGAGGGGATGAGGCTCTCGCTGATCATCTCCGACATCGAGATGCCGGGTTTCGGCACGGGCGTGGACGCCCTCAAGAAACTGCGCGCCTCCAACCAGGTCCGCAAGGATCTCCCGGTCATCTTCGTGACCGGCATGCCTCCCCATGAGGCCAGGAAACTCGTGCCGAGATCCGACCCCTATCTGCGCCTGATCCATAAGCCCGTGGACTGGGGCCTCCTGCGCCAGTTCATCAAGGAATTGACCGGGATGGACAATCCCCTCGACTGATGTCACAATTCCTCTTCTGGATCGTCCAGCCGAAGACCGAACTTTCCAAACGCTGGGAATATCTTCTGCATCGGGAAGGCTGGACCGCTCGGGTGGAGCCCGATTTCGGGGCGTTCTCCACCGAGGCCGCGGCTCAGCGGGTGGGCATCGCCCTCGTGGACTTCGGGGCGCTCAAGCCCGACGCGGCGGAGGCGGTCAAGAAGCTCAAGTCGCGCTGCGGGGGCCTCTCCCTCATCCTCACCGCGCCCTCTTCGGTCTCCCAGGAGAAGGTCATCGCGGTCCTGGAGGCGGGCGCCGACGACAATTTTCCGGAGGACATCGACGACAGGCTCCTGC
>CAYWAR010000276.1:0-4213 GCA_964455765.1 uncultured Elusimicrobia bacterium | reverse complement strand
AAGGCGGCGAAACGGGAACAGGGGCCGCAGGAACCGGAGCCGCGAACGCCGATTCAGCCGGCGGCTGTTGACCAACGACAGCCTCCCGAGGATTCGTCGAAATCCTCGGGAGGCCGGAGCTTTTGCTTCCTCCGCCGAACCTCAGGCTGAAGGAGAACCTGTGCGCAGACCCCAGCTCCCCATAGGGCAATACCGTGTAGTCCAGGCTCCCCGCCCGCGAGCGGAATCCCACCCCCATGAACATCCCGTAAAACTCCGCTATCCCAGACGCCGAACTCCCCAACGCCCGGCCTAGCACCGCGTCCTTCTGCGTGTTCGACGAGGTCCGGTACCCGGCCCTGAGCGCGAAGGGCCCGAACCCGACATACTCCATCCCCAGGCGGAACACCGGCGAGTTGTCTCGCGGGAAGTCCACCTGCGCGCTCAGGATGTGCGGAAAGGACCTGGTCATCCCATAGGCCGCGCCCACCCGCCAGCTCAAGGGCAGGGGTGCGCTCCGCTCGATGAACCGCACCGGCGTCCCCAGATTGGCGAGCCCGGCTCCCAGGGACACGGGCCAGCGCTCCAGGCGCCTGAGCGCGCCCAGGTCCACGGCGTAGGCCGTGGCGGAATATTCCCCGATCTGCTGGCGCACGAGCTTCGTCGTGACCCCGAGCCCCGTCCCCTCCCAGCGGCGGCCATAGCTCACGGCCAGGGCCAGGTCCGAGGCGCCGAAATGACCCTCCGGCTGGGCCGTCTCGCTGGTGCGCCGCTCGATGCCGTCCAGGGTCAGATGCGTGACGCTGACCCCCAGGGGCCTGCGCAGAAAACCCGCCTGCGTCATCTTGATGTCCTGGATGTGAAGAGCATGGGAGAAGAGCATCTCATAGGGCGCGCCTTGGGACGGGAAGGCGAGCCCGGCGGGGTTGTAGTGCAGGGCCGAGACGTCGTCGGCAAGAGCCACGAAGGACTCTCCCAAGGCCAGCGGCCTGGCCCCGAAGCCCAAGGTCAGGAAGGTCGCGGCGGAGGTGCCCGGTCCGGCCGCTTCTACGCCATGGGAAGAGAACGCGAGAAAAGCTGTTAGGAGAGCGAGAAAGAATTTGGTTTTCCAGGACCTATCAGCAAGGCATTCTGAAAACAGAAAAAGCACGCTTTAAGGGTAATATTAACATACGAATAATTTGTTAAAGAGGCGCGAAATCCTCGTCAAATCGGGAAAGCTGGTCCGGACAAAATAAGTACAATGCGGCGATGCCGAGGATGGCTTTTCTCCCGCTCCTGCTCTTTTCCCTCGCCTGCGCGGGGCCCAGGCCGGCCGCTCCTTCGATCCCGGCCGCGACTTCAGCGTCCTCCACCGCGGAAAACGAGGGAACGCCGAAGGCCGAGGCGGACCTCAAGGAACTGCTTTCCCGGATCGAATCATCCTACCGCCGGGGCGAATACGACAAAGGGCTGGCCTTGGTCAAGGAAGTCCTGCAGATGAAGAGGACCGACCTCTCCTCCTTCGACCGCATCGGGTCCACTTACTTCGTCCTCGGCCGCTACGGCGAGGCCCTCACCGTCTGGGAGCGGGGCCTTTCCGAGGAGAAGGACGCCAAGAAGCGCAAAGAGTTGGCCTCCTCCATCGCATTGGCCAGGACCAGCCTCGGCTTGGAGGCCCCGGCGCGGGCCCAGGCCGCGAAAGCTCCGCCCGCGGCCGCCGGGCCGGCCAAAGCCAAGCCCCCCTCCGATCCGGCGGAGTCCGCGCGGCTCTACGACAAGGGAGTGGAGCACTACGCGCGCGGCGAGTATCTCCAAGCCTCCTCGCTCTTCATGCGCGCCCTGGAACTCGACGCGGCCAACGCCAAGGCGCGCAAGGCTCTCGAACGCCTCAAACTCAAGCCGGAGACCCCGTGAGCATACGCACCAAGCTCGCCTTCCTCCTCTCTACCGCGGTCATCGCCGCGGTGGCCGCTTCGGGAGCCTTCTTTCTCCGCCTCCAGAATTCCTCCCTGCGCCGCGCCGAGGAGGAGAAGACCCGCCTGCTCGTCGAGAGCGTCCGCCGCGTGCTGGAGGAATCCCTCCTGGCGGGAGACCCCCTCATGGTCCTGGATCATCTCGCTTTCCTGAAGAAGGATAAGCCCGAGGTCCTCCATTGCCGGATTTTCCTGGGCGGGAAATGGCAGGAAGTGGGCGGCGGCCCCGCGCCCGCGCCGGGCGCGGGAGCGACCAAGCACCCGGTCTCGGTCGTGACGGACTCGCGGCTCGAGGGGAAGGCCGAGCTCTGGCTATCGGACGCGGTCTTGGAGAAGCGCCGCCGGGAGGCCTCGGCCGCCATGCTCCGCAACGCGGCCCGGGCCGGAGCGTTCGTCGCCCTCCTCGCCCTCGCCGCTTCCGCCCTGCTCGCCCATACCCTCACCCGCCGGATCGTCCTCATCGAGCGGGCCTTGGCCGCCATCGGGGAGGGACGCCTCGGCGAGAGGACGAGCGCGGCCGGTTCCGATGAGATCGCGCGCCTGGCCCGAGGCGTCAACGAGATGTCCGGACGCCTGGCCGAAGTCGAGGAGATGAAGAGGACCTTCATCGCGTCGGTGACCCATGAGCTGCGCTCCCCTCTGGGCGCCATCGAGAGCCAGGTCCGCGAGACCCTCGGCTCCGAGGAGATCACCCCGCGGGGCCGGGAGAGCCTCGAGCGCATCCGCAAGAACGCGGCCCGTCTGGAACACTTCGTCGCCTCGCTCCTCGAGCTCTCCAAGATCGAGCGCGGAAGACTGGATTTCTCCCCGAAACGCGCGGACCCGGGAGCGCTCATCGAGGATTCGGCGCTTTTCTTTTCGCCACGCGCCAAGGAGGCGGGGCTGGACATCGAGACGCGAGTCGAGCCGGGCCTTCCGCCCATGGACCTCGACGCGGACCTGCTCTCCCAGGTCCTCGCGAACCTTCTCTCCAACGCGATCAAGTTCACCCGTCCGGGCGGGCGCATCCTCCTATCGGCGCGCAGGTCCGGCGGGGCGGTGGAGGTCTCGGTCCAAGACGACGGGGTGGGCATGCCCTCCGAGGCCCTGGAGCGGATCTTCAGGCCTTTCGAGCGGGTGCGCAATCCGCTGCGCGCCTCCGGCGCCGGGCTCGGCCTGGCCATCTCCAAGTCCATCGTGGAGATGCACGGCGGCAGGATCGGCGTTTCCTCGGAGGAAGGGAAAGGGAGCCGGTTCTTTTTCAGCCTGCCGGATCAGCGCAAGACGTAGCCGACGCGGAAGACCGTGC
This sequence comes from uncultured Elusimicrobia bacterium, assembly GCA_964455765.1. Classification (GTDB taxonomy): domain Bacteria; phylum Elusimicrobiota; class Elusimicrobia; order UBA1565; family UBA1565; genus CAYHRV01. The sequence goes on along the minus strand of CAYWAR010000276.1, from coordinate 991 downwards.
CCAGCCTGCGCCCGAAAACGCCGAGTTTTCGCCGCAGGGTCTCCACGTGCTTATCCACCGTGCGCACGTCCGAGGAGGGCTTATCCCCCCAGATGGATTGGAGCAGGGCTCCGCGCGTGAGCACGCGCTCCCGCTGGCGAAGGAAATGGACCAGCAGGTCGAACTCGATGCGGGTAAGGGGGATGTCCTTTCCCCCCAGGCGGCAGAGGCGCTGTTCCGGCAAGGCCTCGAGCTCGCCCAGCTTGAGCCGCTCATCCTGGGGCAAGGGGTCGATGCGCCGGAGCAGGGAGCCCAGCCGCGCGAGCAGGAGGTCCGGCTCGACGGCCCCTCGGAAATACTCGTCGGCCCCGGCCTGGAATACGTCGACCGCCTTGGGATCCTCGCCGCGTCCGGAGGCGAGGGCGACCACGCGCACGCGGCGGGTGGCCTGATCGGATCGCAGCACGCGGATGATGTCCTTGCCGTCCATCCCCGGGAGGTCCAGCCGGAGGAAGACGGCGTCCGGCGGGCCCGCGAGAAGCGAGTCGAAAAAACGCCCGGGGGCGGCGAAAGATCGAACGAGATAGCCTCCGCGCGCGAGGAGAAGCTTGAGCGCCTCCGCGCAGACCGGGTCCCCGTCCAGGATCGAGACCGTGCCCTTCATCGGCGCTCGAGGGCGGACCGGACGCGTCCGAGCAAGTCCTCCACCGAGAAAGGCTTGACCACGTAGTCGTCGGCGCCGGCCCTGAGCCCCTCGGCCACGGGGGTGAGGGCGGAGCGCACCGTGCAGAACAGGATGAGGACTTTCCGCTCCCCCTCCGCCGCGCGGATGCGCCGGCACACCTCGAAGCCGTCGATGTCCGGAAGATTGCCGTCGAGCACGATGAGGGCGGGGCGCTCCCTCTCGAAGGCTCGGAGCGCATCCTCGCCGTTGCCCGCGGAAAGGACCTCATAGCCGGCTTTCGAGAGGGCGCGCATGAGGATGGTCCGGTAGTCCTCCTCGTCATCTACG
>CAYWAR010000275.1:0-4214 GCA_964455765.1 uncultured Elusimicrobia bacterium | reverse complement strand
CATCGCGCCGGCGCCAAGAGCGTCTACACGCTCAAGGACCAGGGGTGGAAGCTCAAGCCCTCCTTCGGCTACCGCGCCCAGCTCCTCAAGGAGACCGCCGACGAGAAATGGGGCGGCGGGCTCTTCGACTACCGCCGGGCGGATTTCGGACTGGAGACCGAATACGCCTACAAGGACCCCTTCGCCGTGCGGGCCTCCTTCCACTACGCGATGACCACTTTCCCCAACTACACCTCGCTGGAGTCCCGCGCCGCCTTCAGCCTCCAGGGCCAGGATCTCGCCCGGGAGCTGGTGGGCGACAAGGTGCTCGACACCCACGCCTATCTCTTCCGCCTCTCGGCCGAGGCTCCGTATCGCGGCGCCGTCCTGGAGGGCTCCTACGCGCTCCTCTCCCAGCGCTTTCCCAAACAGCATGTGGTGGACGCGACGGGCAATCTCACCTCGCCCCTGCGATCGGACATGACGCACGCTCTGGAGTTGGGCGCCAAGCTCCCCTTCGAGGTCGCGCCCCGGGCGAGGCTCTTGGCCTCCTTCGACCTCGGCTACACGAGGAGCGCCTCCAACCAGAACAGCTACGACGCCCTGCGCGCCCAATTCCAGGAAGGCTACTACGACTATTCCGAGTTCCGTGTGAGCCCCGGCGCCAGGCTCCTCGTGGGGAACCCGGATCGGCCCGTGACCATGGGCCTGGGCATGATGTTCTGGATCAGGGATTACGCCGCGCGCAAGACGCAGGACACGGCCGGGGCGTATCAGTCGGCGACCTTGAACTCCATGAGCTGGCTGCTCTCGGCCTCTGTGAGCCGCCCCATCGCGCCCCGGGTGCGGGTGCTCTTCAATTTCCAATACGGGGCGGCCTATTCGAACCAGCGCTACGAGACCTTCTACAAGTACGGCTACTCGGCCGCGAACTACCTATTCGGGGTGGGCTATGACCTCTGACCCCGGATCGCGGAAAATGCGGCCGCTTTTTCCGCGATCCGGGCGTCTGAGTCGCTCAGGAGCGAAGCAGGAGGACGAACTCATCCACGCTCATGCCGGCCTTGCGGAGGATGGAGCGGAGCGTTCCCTTGGCGAGTTCGGGATGGTTGGGGATGACCAGGGTGAGCGTGGATCGTCCGATCGTCTTTTGCATCACGATATGACTGCCGGATTGCCTGATCCACTCAAAGTCGGCCTTCCGGAATGCGCGGACGGCTTCTTTGGCGGAGATGGCGGGCAGAGGCATGCCCTAAACAGTGACTTCCAGCGTGGTGATGAAGGGCTGGCCGCCGAGAGCGGCTCTTATTTCGTTTTTGGAAGCAGATTGGAGATAGAGCGAAACGGCCTCCTTCAGATTCTTCACGGCATGCTCTATATCCCGGCCTTGGCTGGCGACATCCAGTTCCGGGCAAAGCGCCACATACCAGCGCCCCTCCTTCTCGATGATGGCGGAAAATTTGTAGCTCACACCTTGAGTTTAACAGGACTAGCCGAAGAAATCAAGTCGGAGGGGATATCCTCAACGTTTGCGGAGCCTGGAAGCCCGGTAGAGGGTTCCCACCGCCTCGCGGACCAAAGAAGCCAAGGACGATTCCTGCTCCACCGCGAGCCGTTTGAGATTATTGTGCAGTTCGTCCGGCAGATACACCACGGTGCGTTTCATAAAATGGCCTCCCTCCTGAGCGTAGCCGGGTTATGCCATTATGTCAATATGCCTAACGGGGCGAGTCATGCCTAACCGCCCTGTCCTTCTGAGGGGTCTGCTTGCCGCGGGTTTGTCCTATCTCGCGTGTACTGGACCGGCGCTTGCCCAGGTGCCGCAGGTGGTTTGGACTGACACTTACAACAGTCCGGCCAATAATCTGGACGAAGCCCGCGGCATCGCCCTGGATCCGTCGGGCAACGTCTACGTCGCGGGATTCGAGGCCCGCCAGGATCTTGGGCAGAGCAGCAACACCTGGGTCCGCAAGTACGGACCGGATGGGCTCGTGCAATGGACTACGATGTACAACAATTCCGCGAACGCGGGCGACGAAGGCTACGGCATTGCGACGGATGCATCCGGCAATGTCTATGTGACAGGTTATGAAGACAGGACCAATCTGGGGCAGAGCTACAACCTTTGGGTGCGGAAGTACGATACGAACGGACTCCATCAATGGACGACGACTTATAATAGTCCGTCGAATACGGTCGATATGGGGCAGGCCATTGCCGTCGATCCCTCAGGCAACGTATATGTCGCGGGGAGGGAGCACCGGCTTGACCTCGGCCAGGGCTATAATATTTGGGTCCGGAAATACGATACGAACGCACTTGTGCAATGGACCAGGACATACAACGGCCCGAACAACCATGTCGACATCGCTTATGGGATCGCGGTGGATGCCGCAGGCAATGCTTATGTCGCCGGATATGAGTTTCGAGTGGATATCGGCGAAGATGCGAACGCCTGGATACGGAAGTATGACACCAATGGCCTCGTGCAGTGGACGACCACTTATAATAGTCCGGCAAACGGCGGTGAGGTGGGCAACGCCATCGCGGTGGATGCTTTGGGAAATGTCTATGTAGCTGGACGGGAACAGCGTACCGACCTCGGTCAGTTTGACAATATTTTGATTCAAAAATATGATGCCAATGGACTGTTTCAGTGGACTACATCCTATCATGGCGGGGGACAGGATGAGGGCTACGGAATCGCCGTGGACGCTTCCGGGGACGTTTACATCGGCGGCGAATCTGCCGGTCTTTGGATCGGAAAGTATAATACGAACGGTCTTACCCAGTGGACGACGACCTATAATAGCCCGGGGAATGGCATCGAACGGGGCAATGGGATCGCGGTGGATGGCGCAGGCGGCGTCTATGTGGCGGGATACGAGGATCGTGCCGATCTGAGCCAGGGAAATAATATTTTCGTCCGTAAGTACGGGACCGCCTATTCAGCTCCCACGGGCTGCGGCCTGGCTCGCAATGTCAGGCAAGACGGGTCGGCCGGCTACTCCGCCATCCAATCGGCTCTCGACGCCCTTCCCAAAAACTTGACGGTCGACGCGTGCGTGGTCATCCGGGACACGCAGACCTACACGGAGCAGGTGACGGTGCAGGGGTTCACCAACAACGGCTACCGCATCAAGATCATGGCGGACCCGAGCTTCGTGAGCTCGGCCCCCGTCGTCAGCCCGCCCGCGCTATCGACGGGGGCCTTCCGGATACTGAACGCGAGCGTGACCCTGCAGGGGGTCAGGGTCATCGCCGTCAATGCCGTGCCCTACGGGGTCCAGGCTTCCTCGGCCTATCTCGCCTTGAGCAGCGTGACGGTGGACGGCGGAAGCGCCCTCTACGGGACCGGCGTCGTCCTTTCCAGCAATGCCGTCGTTTCCAATTCCACCATCACCGTGCAGGACGCCGCCGGGCTCTATGCGTACGGCTCGTACAACTCGATCAGCCGCTCGAGGATCCATGGCGAGGGCGGGGGGCTCAGGTGGCCGCTCCAGTTCGACGGAGCCTCCTATTCTTCGGTGAGCGACTCCATCGTCGAGAACATCGTGACGGGGGCGGCGCATATCAATGGCGGGCACCACAACACGCTTTCCTTGAGCACCTTCACCGGCACGGGCGGGCTTGCCGTGTATCTGACCTGGACGGCTTCCAACACGGTGTCGCAAAGCTTCCTTTATGCCTCCAATGCCGACGCGTTGGGAATCCACGGGGATTCCAGCTACAACCAGGTCCTCCAGAGCACCATTATCGGCGGCATGGGCGGGGTGAACGCGGTCTCCTTCTCCGGGATGACTGCCGGATCATCTTTCAATACGGTCAGCTTGAGTCTGCTCAGGAGCCAGTCCGGGCACGGCGCCTCTTTCCAGGCCGGGGCCGACCGGAACACCATCACTCAAAGCACGCTGACTGCCGGAGGTGTCGTCGGAAAGTACGGGCTCTACCTGCTGGAAGTCTCCTCCGTCACCGTCTCTGACTCCTACATCCAAGGTCCGGACGGGGCGTATGTGATCGGTTCGACCAATACCTCGATCCAGACAAGCGTCCTGGCCGCCACCAACACGGCCGGCTACGGACTTTATTTCGGGGGAGGAGGGTCCGGGCTCACGCTTTCCTCCTCGACCTTCATCAGCGCCAACACCGGAACGGGGATATTCTTGGGCGAGGGGAATCACGGCGCGTTGAGCCTGGCCTCCGCGACCGTCCGCGGCTCGCGCTATGGGCTCTCC
>CAYWAR010000274.1:0-4223 GCA_964455765.1 uncultured Elusimicrobia bacterium | reverse complement strand
AGGCGCCGTTCCAGCAACGCGAGAGGCTCGGCGTCGGAGATCTTGAGCTTGTACTCGGAGAGCTTGAGCAGGAGGGCCTGGCAGGTCGCGATCTTGGCCTTGGGGCCTTGCGCGCCCGAGACCTTGGCTAGGGCCTCTTCCGTTTCCCGCCGGGAGGTCTCCAGGATGAGCTTGTCGCGCTCCTCTTTGCGGGCCTTGAGCTGGTCGGAGGCCGTCCCTTCCAGGGCCTCGATGCCCCGCTCCTCGAGCTTGGCGAGGGCTTCGAGATGGGAGAGGGCCTGGTCCAGGCGGGCGATCTTGGAATGCGGGTTCCCGGTCTGGGACGCGCGTTCGGCGGCGTCGCGGAAGGAATCCCTGCGCTGGGCGATCTCGAGGCTCACCATGTGGCCGCAGTTCTGGCAGAGCCCGCTCTTGGAGAGGGCGAAGAACCAGCCGGAACAGCCGCAGTATTTGCAGTCGGACATGATAATGACGGCTCCGCTGGAAAAATGATACATAATCGCGTATGCGCATGCTCACGTTCCTGGCCCGGCGTTTCGTGGCCGGAGACACCGCCCAAGAGGCGGCCGGGGCCGTCCGCCGTCTCAACGAGAGGGGCATCAAGGCCACCTTGGATTTCCTGGGGGAGGAGTGCCGCGCCCAAGACCAGGCCCAAGAGGCGGCCGACGAGATCGTCGGGCTCCTGCGCCTGATCAAGGAGGAGGGTCTTGACGCCAACGTCAGCCTCAAGCTCACCCAGCTCGGCCTGCATCTCGACCCGAAGAAAGCGAAGGAGCGCCTCCTGCGCATCGTGGGAGAGGCCGGGAACCTGCAGAACTTCGTGCGGGTGGACATGGAGGGCTCCGGCTACACCCAGAGGACGCTGGACCTCTTCTTCGACGTGTTCCAGTCCCACCGCAACACGGGCATCGTCATCCAAGCCTATCTCAAGCGCAGCCGCGCCGACATCGCCGCGCTCTGCCGCGCGGGGGCGAGGGTGCGGCTCTGCAAGGGGGCCTACGCGGAGCCGCCCTCCGTGGCCTTCGAGACGCGCGAGGAGGTGCATCGGAGCTTCGACCAGCTCGCCCGGGACCTGCTCGACTCCGGGGGCCTGCACGCCTTGGCCACCCATGATGAGGACCGCATCCAGGAGGCCCTGCGCTACGCGCAGTCCAAGGGGATCGGGAGGGACCGCTTCGAGTTCCAGATGCTCTACGGTCTGAGGCCGGGGCGCTGGACCACCCTGCGCGAACAGGGCTGCTCCGTCCGCGTCTATGTGCCCTATGGGACGCACTGGTTCCCTTATTTCTCCCGCCGCCTGCGCGAGCGCAAGGAGAACTGGATGTTCCTCCTGCGCAGCCTCCTGGGGGGATGACCATGCTCCTTCGCCGCGTCCTCCTCGTCTTGGTCCTGCTCGTCTCGGCCGCGTCCCAGGCCCAAGCCGACCCCTACGCCCGTCTGGCCAAGGCCCTGGGAAAGGGGCTCAAAGCCGGGCCCGAGGACAAGGCCGCGGTGGCCGCCTTCCGCTACGCGGACGGGCGGCGCTCCGAGGGCGGGGTCGTGGTCGCCGCGTCCCTGCAGACCGAGCTCGTCTTGCGCAAGGAGCTCTCGATGATCGAGAGGGAACTGCTCGACGGCGTGCTCGAGGAACTTCGCCTGCAGAACAGCGGCGCGGTAAGCCCGGAATCGGCCCTCCAGGCCGGGCGGACGGCCGGCGCCCGCCTGCTGGTGACCGGCACGCTCGCCGACCGCGGCGGCGGGAGCGTGGAGGTCAACGCCCGGCTCATCCGCATCGAGACCGGCGAAGTCCTGCGCGCCGCCAAGGCGAAAGTGCCCAAGACCTGGGCCGACGGCGGTCCCGGCGGGCCGGGCTCCCCGCCCCAGGCCGCCGCCGTGCGCGTGGAGCTTTCCTCCGGAGCGGGCAACGGCGCGCTCAAGCGCGTGGGAGGAAGGGACCTCGCTTTCCGCTACGCGCATAACGGCAAGAGCCCGGTGCTCCGGATCACGGATTTCACGGACACGGCGAAGCCCCGGTTCAAGGAAGTCCCCATCCCCTATGAGCCCGAGACCAATCAGGTCGCGGTTTTCTCCAAGAGCTTCCGCTTGTCGGGGGCGTCCTACCGGCTCTGGATGGACTGGCAGATGAACCTCCACGTCGCCCCCACGCGCTGGCTCTCCGGAGACGACGCCTCGCAGGAGCAGATCCTCGGCTGGGGCCCGGTGTTCACCTCGTTCCTCGACGACCTGGGCAGCAGGACCAAGACCCTGGCCTCCGGGGTCCAGGCGGGGAGCTGGAAGAAGGGGGACCTGGTCGCTTACCTCGAGCCCCTCAAGAAGAACGACCTGCGGATATCGGTCTATTTCATGCAGACCAACGGCCCTCAAACCGAACTCGAGTATCGGCCCAGGGACGTCGCGACCCTGCGGGGGCGGCGCGGACGGGAGATCACCAGCCGCCTTCTCAAGGCGGAGGGCAGGTTCTTCCGCTTCCATTATCGGCTCGACGACAGGTCCGTGACCGTGGAGGAGATACAATGACGGCAAAGGCCCGGGACGCGCTCTCTTTCCTGGAGGACGAGCTGGGGACGCTCGAACGCGAGGGGCGGCGCGTCCGCTTGCGCGTGCTGGAGGGCGCCCAGGAGCCCGTCTGCGTCATCGACGGCAGGCGCGTGGTCAATCTGACCTCCAATAACTACCTCAACCTCACCGTGCATCCGGCGCTGCGCAAAGCGGCCATGGACGCGGTGGCGCGCTACGGAGTGGGGACCGCGGCGGTGCGCAGCATCATCGGCACCATGGACATCCACCAGGAGCTCGAGAAGCGCCTGGCCGCCTTCAAGGGGACCGAGGCCTCGCTCGTGTTCCAGTCGGGTTTCGCCACCAACGTGGCTCTCTGCCAGAGCCTGATGACGAGCGAGAAAGACCTGCTCATCTCCGACGAGCTCAACCATGCCTCCATCGTCGACGGCGCGCGCCTGGCCAAGGCTCCGAGGAAGATCTACCCGCACAAGGACATGAAGGCCTTGGAGGACATCCTCCGCTCGCCCGAATCCCGCAAGGCGCGCCGGCGCATGGTCGTCACCGACGGGGTCTTCTCCATGGACGGGGACATCGCCCCCCTGCCCGCGATCGCGGAGCTGGCCGAGCGCTACGAGGCCGTCGTGATGGTCGACGACGCGCACGCCAGCGGCGTCCTGGGACGCAACGGCCGGGGCACGCCGGACCATTTCGGCCTGACCAAGCGCATCCAGGTCCAGATCGGGACGCTCTCCAAGGCCTTCGCGGCCATCGGCGGCTACGTCGCCTCCAACGCGAACCTGCGCGAGTACCTCGTCTCCACCGCCCGCCCCTTCCTCTTCTCTAGCTCGCACCCGCCTTCGGTGACCGCCACCTGCCTGGCGGCCCTCGACGTGTTGGAAGGGGAGCCCGGACTCATCGAGAGGCTCTGGGAGAACGCCCGCCTCTTCAAGGAGGGCCTCCGGAAGCTGGGTTTCGACACCGGGCTCAGCGAAACGCCCATCACGCCGGTGATGGTGGGGGACACGCGCAAAGCCCAAGCCTTCAGCGCCCGCCTCTTCGAGGAAGGCGTCTTCGCCTTGGCCATCGGCTTCCCGACCGTGGCCAAGGGCAAAGAGAGGCTCAGGACCATCGTCAGCGCCGGGCATGCGGAAAAGGACCTCGAGACGGCCCTGGAAAAGTTCGGCAAGGTCGGCCGCGAGCTCGGCATCATCGCCTGAGAGGTCCCTTGAGCCTGATACGCAGCGCGCAAAGCGCGCGGGGGGGTTTCAAGGCAGCGGCCGACCGCCTTCACTCTATCCGTCATATGATATCCTGACGCCCGTCATTGCCGACCCATGCGCCCTTGTCATATATTATTGATACTAAGTATCAATAAGGAGGAAGAATGAACGCGCTGTTGCGAGCGATGCTGACGGCGGTCCTGGCGGCGGGGACGCTTCGGGCGGAGGAGGCGAAGGGTCCCATCGAGGACAACTCCTTCCTGGTGGAGGAGGCGTATAACCAGGAGCCCGGCGTCATCCAGCACATCCAGGCCTGGCAATATCTGAAAACGGCGCGCACCTGGGGCTACGCGTTCACGGAAGAATGGCCGGTTCCAGGCCGCAGGCACCAACTCTCCATTACGCTCCCGGCTGCGAAGGTGTCGGAGCCCGATAGGGTATCCGGCTTGGGCGACCTCGCCCTTAATTACCGGCTCCAGGCGGTCGACTCCGAAACGGCCGCAT
>CAYWAR010000273.1:0-4227 GCA_964455765.1 uncultured Elusimicrobia bacterium | reverse complement strand
CCGGTGGGGCCGCCCGGGCCCCCCCCCGGGGGGCCGCCCCCCGGGGGGGGGGGGGGGCAGCGCGGGTCAGGCGCTCCTCATGGCGCTCGCCATACTGGTCTTTGTGCTTCCCCTGGGGATCACGCTTTCGAAATATGTGCAGCAGACCATGAAGAGCGCCATGGCCGAGCGGCGGCAAAAGAACGCTTCCCAGACGGCCAACAACGCCATGACCGACTACATGCGCCAGTTCTCGCAGGACGCCGGCGAAGGCCATTACGACCTCGACTCCCTCTCCCGACCCGAGACCTTCTACGACGCGGGCTACTCCACCGTCACCTTCGAGGCCGACGAAACCAATCGCTCGCTCTACGTCAGCGCCCGCGGCGTCGCGGGCTCCGCGGAGAAAGGGATCGAGGCCCTTGTCCGCTTCGTCTCGGACCTCACCCAGTACGGGAATATGTTCAACGGCGCCGCGAGCCTCGGCTACAGCAACATCGTCTATTCCGGCGGCTTCTATGTCAACGGGAATTTCAGCACCTCCGGGACAAACATGACCTTCACGGGACCCCTCATCGTCAAGGGGAATCTCTCCGCCGCCGCCGGCAAGCCCGTGGCGGTCACCGGCGACCTCTACTACACGGGGACCAAGAGCGGGGTCTGGAACGTGGGCGGGACCACCTACCAATACGCGCCCAGCATCACCTGGCCCACCCTGGACTTCAACTACTACGAGGCGCATTACACCTTCAAGACGACCTCCACGGTCCAGATCATCTTCTACACGACGGGCACCTTCCGGGTGGTCGGGGGAGCCAGCTACGCCATCCCCTCCAACGGGGCGATCATCTACGCTTATAACGCGAACCTGAAGCTCCGGGGCGCGGTCGCGGGACGCGTGAGCGCCGTGGCGGTCAGCACCGCGGCGAGCAACTGCACCTCCACGACGGCGCAGACCGGCAGGGTCATATTCAACGGAAGCCTCTACTACGCCTCCGGCTCCTCGATCTCCGCGAGCGCCTCCAACTCCTTCGCGGCCCTGGCCAAGAACTGCATCGAGTGGAATGCCCTCTCCTGCAGCCCCAACAACATCGTGACCGTGGGCGTGCATTTCGTGGAGCAGGGCCTCAACAACATGAAGGACACCAGTTGCCCGACCGGCTATCAATGGATCTACGGAGTGCGCACCCAGGTCATCACCGGCTCGGGCTACATGGGCGGCACATCGATCATCTATGACCCCAATCTGGTGACCTACCCTCCTCCCGGCCTGCCGGAGAAAGCCCAATTAGTCAATTACCGCATGCTATAGGACCTTCGTCCCCCTTGCGCGTGGGCCGCGCGGCCCTTCCTCTGTCAAGGCCTTGGACCTATCCTTTGGGCAGAGGTGGATGAGGTGACCGCTCGATGCCGGATCCTGTTCTTCCTAGCCGCGGCGATCCTCGCCGGCGGCTGCAAGGAATGCGACAAAAAGGCCGCGGCCAACGGCCCGGCCGGGGGGTCGGAGAGATCGGATCCATCCTCGGGACAGGGGCAGGACCTCGGGTCCTTGGTCAGTCTGCCGGGCTCCTCCGGGGGCCCGAGCGCTGCGGCGCAAGAAGACGGGCTCGACCGCTGGGGTCGCGCCGCCTTCGACGGGGACGCGAACCGCCCTCTCCTGCGCGACGCGGTGGCGGGAGTGCCCGCCGGCGGCGGCTCCTGGGGAGCCCAGCCCGCCTCCTACCGCATGAGCGCTCCCAAGCGCATCCGGGTCTCCGGGGATGTGCCCTCGCCCGCCGTCAACCCCGGCCTCGAGGGCGACGCGCCCAGCCGGGGGGCCGGCCGGTTCCTATCCGCATTCGAGGAGTTCCAACAGAAGGCCTATGCGGCCGCCTACCCGGTGCTCAGCCGCCTGGAGTGGGGCGCCCGGAGCCGCCGGGGCGGCGCGAGCGCGCAGTCCCCCTATAGGATCACGGTCCACCACACGCAGGGGCACATGGCCATCGGGCGCGAGGACGCCGTGTCCACCGCGCGCGGAATACAGGATTTCCACATGAACGGCAGGAGCTGGGCCGATGTCGGCTACCACTTCATGATCGACGGAGAGGGGAGGATCCTGGAAGGCCGCCCGGTGGAGACCCTCGGCGCCCACGCCGCCAACGCCAATGAAGGGAACGTCGGCATAGCCCTCATGGGCGACTTCAACAAGCAAAAGCCCACCCCGGCCCAGCTCGAGAGCCTCGAACGCCTGGCGGCCTACCTCGCCGTGCGCTACAAGATCGACACCACGCAGAAGGGGCACCTGGAGGGTCATCGGAACTGGACCCACACCGACTGCCCGGGACAGCATTTGATGGCCATCCTCGCGCGCCTGCGCCTGGAAGTGGACCAGCGCGCCGACGACATAAGCCGAGGGATCTCCGGCGACGTCTACGCCCGGAACTCCGCGGACTTCACCCCGATCCTCGTCACCGAGACCTAGTGCTCTGACCGGACTCAGAGCACGCCGAGTTCCTTGAGGTCCTTCTCCAGCCGCGCGGCTCCGCGGTAGCGCAGCGCGTTCATCCCGACGCGGCGCGCCCCGCGGACGTTCTCGGCCAGATCGTCGATGAAGACCGCTTCTTTCGGCTTCGCCTGCGCCATGGCCAACGCGGCCTGATAGATGCCCGCCTCGGGCTTGCGCAGCCCCAGACGATAGGAGAGGGCCGCCCCCGCCACCAGCGCCGGGAAGCGGTAATTCTCCTCGATGAATTGATAGTGGAGGCGGTTGGTGTTGGAGAGGAGATAGACCGGCATGCGCGCGCAGACGCGCTGAAGCAAGCCGGCCGCGCCCCGGTCCAGCGCGAAATGGTCGCACCAGAGCTTGCGGAAGGCGGCGAAATCGCCCTCGAACCCGAGCTCCTTCTGGAAGATGCGGAAGAGGGCCCGCGAGGAGAGGCTCCCCCGTTCGATGCGGTCCACCAGCCCGCCGGTCCAGAGCAGGCGCCCCACCCGCAGGGGGTGCCTTCGCACCGCGGCCGAGATGGCGCGCAAGACGGCCCGGACCTCGAAGCGCAGGAGGACGTTTCCGATGTCGAAGAACGCGACCCTGATCCCGCTCATGCTATAATCCCGCTCGGAGCATTAGTTTAGCAGGCGGATTCCTCCGCCGCAAGCACACGATGGCCAAGGAAAAATCGAAAACGGGGCCGGACCCGGCCCAGGACATCCGCGCCCTCGAGGAGCGGGCGTTCACGCGCATGGCCCCGGTCATCAGCCACGAGATACGCAACCCCCTGGCCATCATCGGCAACTCGGTCTATTTCATCAAAGCCAAGCTCTCGGCCGCCGGACCGCTCGACCCCAAGGTGGAGAAGCACCTGGGCATCATCGACTCCGAGATCAAGCACGCCAACGACACCCTGGGAGAGATCCTGGCGTTCACGCGCATGCGGGTCCCGGCGGTCCAGGCCCATCCGCTCGGAGCCCTGCTCCAGGCGGCGTCCCAGGGCCTGCAGAAGCCCGCATCCATCGAGTTGACGATCGACGTTCCCGCCCAGGACCCCACGGTGAGAGCGGACTCCGAGCTCATCACCCGATGCATCATCCATCTCCTGCGCAACGCCTTCGAGGCCGCGGGGACGGGCGCGGTGAGCGCCCGCGTCGGCGCGGAGGCCGGATCGGCCGTATTAGAGGTCTCGGACACGGGACCGGGCCTGGCGGCCGAGCTCGACGGAAAGCTGTTCACCCCCTTCGTCACCACCCGTCCGCGAGGAATCGGCCTGGGACTCGCCTTCGTCCGGAAAGTGGCCCTGGCCCACGGCGGCTCCATCGAAGCGCAGAGCCGCCCGGGCAAGGGCGCCGCCTTCCGCTTGAGCCTTCCTCTCTCTTCCTGATCAGCCGCGGCCGATGAGGCGCGCGGCCAGCTTGGACGCGGCCGACGCCAATGCCGAGAGGCCGGCGCGCACCGGCCCCCGGTCCAGCCGCTTGAGCAGGGCGAGCGTCAGCAGGTAGGCGTTCTTGTAGTTGGGCAGGGAGAATGCCGCGAAATTGTCGTTGGCGCCGTGGATGATGTCCCAGATGACCGCGTCGGAGGCTCCGAACACCGTCATGGCCGGTATCCCGACGCGCCTAAACGAGGAGGAATCCGCGTCCCCTCCATGAAGCACGGTTTCCACAAGGTCCAGGCGCTCCTCTCCCGCGGTCTTGGCGATGAGGTCGAGGAGGGAGCGCGTGGAGTTGTTCTTCCAGGAGAAAGTCCCGTCCACGCCGATCGTGTCGACGTTCACC
>CAYWAR010000272.1:0-4234 GCA_964455765.1 uncultured Elusimicrobia bacterium | reverse complement strand
CACCCTCGGCACCGCCGCCTGAGCGCGGGGGACGGAGGCCGGCGCGTCAACGAGTGCTGCGGGGGAAGCCCCAGGAGAGGCTCAGCAGGGGCACTTCCGCGTTGGTAGGCTCCAGTAGGCGCGAGAGGAAAGGCGCGGTGAGATTAAGAGAGAGCCCCCAAGGCTCATAGCCCAGGTTCACTCCCCCGGCGAAGACGAAAGGGTCCTCGCCGATCGCCAATCGGCGGGCCCCATCGCCCGAGCAGGCGTTCTCGGAGAAGGCGGAGAGCCCCGAGTCGGCGCCTTGGCGGGTGACCCGATAGGGACGGCAGGCGTCCGTGAAGAAGACCCCCCCCAGCAGGAACGGGACCAGTTCGAAACCCTTTCCCAGGCGTAAGGCGGCCTGCGCCCCCGCGCCCAGGCCGAGGGAGAGGTCCGAGATCTCCATGTCGAAATCGTCGATGACCGATCCCAGATAGACGCGGCGCACGCTCTGCTTCGAGCTCGAATGGGAGAGGAGCGGACCGAAGAAGACCGGAACGCTCAAGCGGCTCCCCTCCCCGCCCCAGAACTGCCGTACGAGGCCGGCGCTGAAGAGGGCCGAACGCGAGCGCACGCCGTCGAATTCGTAGCGGCCGCAATTGACGCAGGCGGCGCGCGGAGTGATGACGGTATCGCCGCCGGAGGCCGACCCCAGGGCCCACGCGTAGGCTCCCCAGCGCGGGGCGAAGGCGTAGCTCAGGCACGCCCCCGCCGCGAAGCCCTTGAAGGACCCGTCCGCCTCGTACAAGGCCTGGCTCGCCTCCCCGATGCCGGGCCGGCCGTAGAAATACGCCGGCTGGAGGTTGAGCCTCCAGGTCCCCTCCTCGTAGCGGAGCATGGGCAGGGGCGGATTGGCGGCGAGATGGTTCTGGGCGTTCCACACGCCGTTGAGCCCCGTGCCGAGGAAGGCGCGCGCCGGCATCGGCGCTCCCGAGAGCGCCAGCCAGATCGAAACGGCCGCGATCCTCCTCATCCTGCCTCCCCCTTGCCGAACCCCTCGATGAGGGAGCGGGTGAGCGCGGCGCTCTCGGAGCGGCACACCGCCTCCCGGAAGGCCGCCGACCCCGGATAACCGGCGAAATACCAGCAGGCCACGCGGCGCATCTGGAGGACGACCAGCCGCTCCTCGGAGTATTCGAGCTCCAGGCCGAGGTGCCTCAGGAGGGCGGTCCGCTTCTCTTCGAGCGAGGGAGGACTCGGAGGCTCGGCCCCCGAGAGGGCCGCGGCCGCCTCGCGGTAGATCCACGGGTTGCCCAGGGCGCCCCGGCCGATCATCACGCCGTCGCAGCCGCTCTCGCGGACCAGGCGCCGCGCGTCCTCTCCCGTGTACACGTCCCCGTTCCCTATCACCGGGATGGAGACCGCGGCCTTCACCCGCGCGATGGCTGCGTAATCGGCCTTCCCCGTGTAGCGCTGGGCGCGGGTGCGTCCGTGGACGCAGACCGCGGCGACGCCGGAGTCCTGGGCGCGCCGGGCGATGTCCACGGCCTCGGCACCGCTGGAGTCGTCATAGCCGATGCGCATCTTGACCGTGAGGGGGATGCGCTTGAGCGCCCGAGCCACGCTGCGGAATATCGCCTCGGCCTTGGCGGGTTTGGCCAGGAGAGCCGAGCCTCCCCCCTCCCCCCCGGCCACGACTTTTGGCACGGGACAACCGAGGTTGAGGTCGAGCAGTTCGAAGCCCTCCTCCTCCACCGCGGCCGCGGCCTCGGCCATCACTCCCGGGTCGCAGCCGACGAGTTGGGCTCCCAGCGGCCTATCCGCGGGGATGCTGCGCATGAGGCGGAGGGTCTTGGTGTTGCTGCGCAGGAGAGCGTGGGCGGAGAGCATCTCCAGGAAGGCGAATTCCATGCCCCGCTCCCGGCCCACCATGCGGAAGGCGAGGTCCGTGCACTGGGCCATGGGGGACTGCACGACCCCGGAGGGGATGGAGACGGTCCCGATATTCAAGCCCATGAGGTCCATTATCCCGAAACCCCGATGATTTCGCAAGCGAAATCATCGGGGTTTCGGTCCTTCTACTTGCAATCCGCGCCGATTCTCGCTAATCTTTATCCATGTCCGCGCCCGGTTCCTCGGACCTGAGCCTCGAGACCCTTCTCAAGGAGACCGTCATGCGGGGCGGCTCGGACCTGCACCTCATCCACGGCCACCCCCCCATCCTGCGCATCTGCAACGAGGTCCAGGCCAACTCCTCCACGCCGCTGGATTCCTCCCAAATCTGGGCCATGGCCGCCGCATTCCTCAACGAGCACCATCAGCGCAATTTCCAGATCGAGAACCGCGTCAACGTCTCCTTCACGATCTCGACTCTGGGCCGCTTCCGCATGAACCTCTGCAAGGCCCAGGGCACCATCAGCGCCTCCCTGCGCGTCATCCCGAGCAAGATCTACCCGCTCTCCGCTCTGGGCCTGCCGCCCATCGTCGGGACTCTTACCCAGAAGCGGCGCGGCATCATCTTCGTCACCGGCGCCACCGGGACCGGGAAGAGCACCACGGTCGCCGCCATGCTCGACCACATCAACCGCCAGGGCCAGCCGGGCAAGGTCGTCACCATCGAGGACCCCATCGAGACGCTCTTCGTGCCCAACCGCTGCTTCTTCCTCCAGCGCGAGGTCGGCGTGGACACGCCCTCCTTCGAGATCGGCATCGAGGACGCCCTGCGCCAGGATCCCGACATCCTCAACATCGGGGAGCTGCGCACGCCGAAAACCTTCTGCGCGGCCCTGACGGCCGCGGAGACCGGGCACCTCGTCCTGACCACCCTGCACACGCCCGATTCGGCCAAGACCGCCCAGCGCATCATGAGCGCTTTCCCGGGTTCGGACGCGGAGACCATACGCGACCAGCTCTGCAGCACCCTGGAGGCCATCATCTCCCAGGAGCTCCTCCCCCGCGCGGACAAGAACGGACTGGTCCTCGCCATCGAGGTGCTCCTGGCCACGCCGGCCCTGCGCCAGCTCATCAAGGAGGGCAAGCTGGCCCAGATCTACGACATCCTGCAGACGGGCACGGCCCAGGGAATGATCTCCAAGGACGCCTCGATCAAATCGCTCTTCCAGCGCCAGCTCATCACCCGCGAAACGGCGATGTATTCGATGCGCAATCCTCAACTGCTGGGTTAATTGGGCGCGCTCTTCCTCCTGCTCCTCCTGGCCTCACCAGCCTCGGCCGACCGCCTGCTCACCCACTGCCCAGAGGGATCGGCGCCCGTGCGCACCCCGGACCCGCGCCAACCCTGGGCCTGCGTGCTCCAGAATGTCCGCTACCGCAACGGCATCGAGTGCCCCAAGGGCTCCCAACCCCTGACCACCTCCGACGTCTACGACCCCTTCAAGTGCGCCGTGACCGGCGTGCGCCTCTCTCCTCCGAAAGGTCCCTGTCCGCCCGGACACCGGTCGGTCCCGAGCGCGGAGCCCGGCAAGGACTACGAATGCGAGAAGACCGAATTCGGGAAGGTGGGCGGAGGCGGGCTGATGTGCCCGCGGGGGACGCACCCCGCCCCGGTCCAGACCCCGGGCAAGCCCTTGCGCTGCGAGGCGGACAAGGCCGCCCCCAAAGCGCCCCCCCAACCCAAGGATGGCCGCTGTCCCGATGGGACCGAGAAGAAGGTCTCCGAGGACCCCTTCGCCCCGGTCCGCTGCGTCCCCAAGGGCGAGGAACCCCCCAAGGCCCCCAAGGCCAAGGACTACCGGAGCTACCGTCTGCCCGGGACTCTCTCCTTCGACTATCCCAGGGATTGGCATCTCAGCGACGGCTGGAAGGACGAGGTCCCCACCCTTCTCATCCAACTGCCTCTCCCGCTGGAAGGGAGACAGGTGACCCTCTCCTTGGCCCGCCACACCCCCCGAGCGCAGGGGTACGTGGACATGAACGCCGCGATCTGGCGGGAGAAGGAATGGCACCGCGCCCGGGAGCTCGACGCCTGCTTGCCGAGGGACCGGAAAGCCGTCTGCCTGGAGACCGCGGGCGAATCCCGGACGGCGTACCTGCGCCAGGAGGAAGGCTACCTCATCCTCTCCTACTCCGCGCCCATGGACCTCTTCAAGCGCTATCTGCCCGTCTACCTGCGTCTGCTGGACACGCTCCGCCTCGAAAAGCCCGAGTAAGGCTCTAAAAAGACCCGGCCCCCCCGCCAGGCGGGGGCGGGGCCGTCGGCGTCGCCGAACGGAAGTCCGCTTTCGCGGTCACCAGGGCGGTCTTGGGCGCGGTC
>CAYWAR010000271.1:0-4242 GCA_964455765.1 uncultured Elusimicrobia bacterium | reverse complement strand
TACAGACTTCCCGCGGCCGCGATCCGCACCGTGGGTTCCTTGTCCTCGAGAGCCCGCTTGAGCACTCCCGCGGCCGCCGGGTTCCCGATCGGCCCCCACTGCTCCGCGGCGAGCAGGCGGACGTCCCCGTCCGCGTTGAGCATGGCCGAGTGGAGCATCCCCAAGGCCCGCGCCCCCAGCTTCGCCCGTGCCTGTTCGGCGACCACGGGGTCGGGCTCCCCACCGCGAGCCGGGACTCCCGCTATCCATAGTGCCAGAAGGATTTTTCCAAAAGATTGCGAGGTTTTAAGGGTCATAGGAGATCGTGCGCCCGGCAGGAATCGAACCTGCACCAGCGGTTCCGAAGACCGCTGCTCTATCCGTTGAGCTACGGGCGCAAACCAAACCGACTTCGCGATGAATTCCGGTGGAATTCATCGCGAAGATCGGGATTAACTTCAGCTAAACTTTAGTAAAATAACGGCCGACATTCCATCGGAGGACGAACCCATGGGCGGCCATTCACACTGGGCGGGCATCAAGCATAAGAAGGCGGCCAACGACGCCAAGAAGGGCAAGGTCTGGACCAAGATCGTGCGCGAGATCAGCATCGCGGCCAAGACCGGCGGGGGCGACCCCAGCGGCAACCCGCGCCTGCGCCAGGCGATCGACGACGCCCGCGCCGCCAACATGCCGGCCGACAACGTCAAGCGCGCCATCCAAAAGGGCACCGGCGAGCTGCCGGGCGCGGTCTACGAGGAGCTGACTTACGAGGGCTACGGCCCCGGGGGCGTCGCCATTTTCGCGGAAGGCAGCACCGACAACCGCAACCGCACCACCAACGAGGTCCGCAAGATCTTCGAGAACAACGGCGGCAACATGGGCCAGGCGGGCTGCGTGGCCTTCCTTTTCGAGAAGAAAGGGTACATCGAGGCGCCCAAGTCCAAGATCTCCGAGGACGACCTCCTCGCCCTCACCCTCGACCTCGGCGCCGAGGACATCCGCTCCGAGGGCTCGGAGGTCTTCGAGGTGATCACGCCGCCCCAGAATTTCCAGGCCGTGCTCGACGCGCTCAAGGCCAAGGGCGCGGCCGGGGAGACCGCGGAGCTGACCATGCTGCCCAAGACCCAGGTCGCCGTGGGCGCGGAGGCCGCGGCCAAGCTCATCGGCCTTATCGAGGCCCTCGAGGACCACGACGACGTCTCCAAGGTGTACGCGAACTTCGACATATCGGAAAAGGTGCTCGCATCCCTGGGAAAGTGATCATCCTCGGGATCGACCCCGGGATGGCGGACACGGGCTGGGCCGTCGTCGAGGCCCTGCCCGCGGCCCGCTCCCGCCTGCTGGGCCATGGGGTGGTCCGGACCGAGCCTCCCGCCGCTCTCCCGGAGCGCCTGGCCCGCATCCACGCGGGCGTCCTGGCCCTGCTCGAGGAGCACCGGCCGGACCAGATGGCCGTCGAGGAGATGTTCTTCCTCAAGGCCGCGCACACGGTGCGGGCCACCCTGCAGGCCCGGGGCGTCATCCTCCTGGCCGCGGCCCAGCGCGGCGTCTCGGTGAGCGAGTACAACCCCCGCCAAGTCAAGCTCGCGCTCACCGGCAGCGGATCGGCCGAGAAGCCTCAGATGCAGAGGATGGTGATGTCGGCCCTCGGGCTCGCCGATATCCCCCGGCCCGATGACGCCGCCGATGCCGCGGCCCTGGCCCTCTGCCACCTGCGCAGCATGAAGGGCAAGGGCATGAGAGTCCTGGAACGAATAGGGAAGGGCGGCGGGTGATCGCTTTCCTGCGCGGCACCCTGCTCGAGAAGGGGCCGGCCTCGGTCGTCCTGGAGGCGGGCGGGGTGGGCTATGAGGTCCACCTGACCCCCGCCACGCTCGCCGCCCTCCCGCCCGAGGGCTCCGCGGCTGAGTTCTTCATCATCGAGTCCACGGGGCTTTACGGGGGGGCGGTCTCCCTGTATGGCTTCGCGACCCGCTCGGACCGGGAGCTTTTCCTGGCCATCAAGGACAACGTCCCTTCCACCGGGGCGAAGAAAGCCCTGGAGCATCTCGACAAGGCGTCCCGCTCCCTGCCCGAGTTCGTCAGGGCGGTGCGGGAGCAGGACCCGGTCCGGCTATGCGCCGTGCTCGGCTTCACGCGCAAGACGGCGGAAAAGCTCCTGGCCGGGCTCAAGGACAAGATCGACGGCTCGCTCCCCGCGGGCCGCCCCTCCCCGGGCGGGCCGGCCCGCGGAGGCCCGCTCGCGCGGGCCGGCGAGGCCCTCGCCTCGCTGGGGTATAAGCCCGCGGAATGGCGGGCCGCGCTGGAGGCGGTCTCGCGCGAACTCGAGAACCCCGACGCCGGGGTCGAGGAGCTGGTGCGCCGCGCCCTGCGCCGCCTTTAATGACACCCAAACCGCTCTCCCCGGGACCCCAGGAGGACGAGGAGCCCATCGACCGGGCCCTGCGCCCCAGGTCCCTCGACGAGTTCGTCGGGCAGGAGAAGCTCAAGGAGAACCTCAAGGTCTTCATCGAGGCGGCCCGGCGGCGCAAGGAGCCGCTCGACCATGCCCTCTTCTACGCCCCGCCCGGCCTGGGCAAGACCACCCTGGCCGGCATATTGGCCCGCGAGATGGGGGTCAACCTGCGCACCACCTCCGGCCCCATCCTGGCCCGGGTCGGGGACCTGGCCTCCATCCTCACGGACCTGGAGCAGGGCGACGTCCTCTTCATCGACGAGATACACCGCTTGAGCCGCCTGGTGGAGGAAGCGCTCTACCCGGTCATGGAGGACTTCACCTTCTTCATCTCCACCGGGAAGGGGCCGATGGCCGCGAGCGTCAAGCTCGCCATCAAGGAGTTCACCCTCGTGGGAGCCACCACCCGCGCGGGCCTCTTGACCAGCCCCCTGCGCGAGCGCTTCGGCATCGTGGGCCAGCTCTCCTTCTATGGAGAGGACGACCTCGCGCGCATCGTGCGCCGCTCCGCCTCCATCCTGCGCATCGAGACCTCCGCCGGCGGGGCCGTGGAGATCGCCCGCCGCAGCCGCGGCACCCCCCGCATCGCCAACCGGCTCCTGCGGCGGGTGAGGGACTTCGCCCAAGTCAAGGCGCAAGGCGTCATCACTCCGGAGGTGGCGCGCTCCGCCCTGGATTCCCTCGAGGTCGACGCCATGGGCCTCGACGCCATGGACCGCAGACTCCTGCGCGTCCTCATCGAGAAGTTCTCCGGCGGCCCGGTCGGGATCGAGACCCTGGCCGTCGCGGTCTCCGAGGAGACGGACACGCTCACCGAGGTCATCGAGCCCTACCTCATCCAGGCGGGCTTCCTCCAGCATACCCCCCGCGGCCGCATGGCCACGCGCAGGGCCTGCGAGCATCTGGGCCTGCCCATCCCCCGCGCGGCCCGGGAAGGCGAACTCTTCGCATGAGGCGGGCCGCCCACCCGGTCTTGTTCGCGGCGGCGTTCGCCGCGCTCGCCGCCTCCGCGGCCCCGGTCAACGAGCGCGTGGGCGACTCCCTCATCCAGATCGGTCTCGTCAACAGGGCCCGGAGCGCGATCCTGAGGCCCGAGGGCGGGTTCTCGGTCTTCGACCAGGTGAGCGGCCAATCCCACGAGGTGCCCAAAGGGGCGGACCTGGAGGTGCGCGCCGACGAGGAAAAGCGGGTCCACATGGGAGACTTGGTCCTCTCGGGCGCGGCCCGCCTCATGCCCGCCTCCCCCGGCGACGCGGTGCTCCTGGGAAGCCGCCGCTACCGGGGCAGTCTCCTGCTCAAGCCCAACGAGGACTCCACCATCACCATCGTCAACGAGCTGGGCATCGAGGAATACCTCTACGGGGTGCTGGCCAAGGAGATGCTCCCCTCCTGGCCCCTGGAGGCGCTCAAGGCCCAGGCCGTGGTGGCCCGGACCTTCGCCCTCAACAACCTGGGCAAATACTCCGAGCTGGGCTTCGACCTCTCCGACGACGCGCGCAGCCAGGTCTACAGCGGCCTGGAGGCGGAGTCCGAGCGCGTGCTCGAGGCGGTGCGCTCCACCTCCGGCCAGGTCCTCTCCTGGCGCGGCCGCAGGCTCGACGCCTACTTCCATTCCTGCTGCGGGGGCCACACCGCCTCCGTCAACGCGATCTGGGGAGGCTCTCCGACGCCCAAGCCCTTAAGAGGAGTGAGCGACCGCTACTGCAAGACCAGCCCGCAGTTCCGGTGGTCGGCTTTCTTCTCGGAGGAGGACCTGCTCGACTCCCTGCGCAACCACCTCGGCCCCATGGAGAGCCTGCAGGGCA
>CAYWAR010000270.1:0-4261 GCA_964455765.1 uncultured Elusimicrobia bacterium | reverse complement strand
TTCCATCTACGAAACGGACGATGCCATTGCCCGGGAATTGCTGGGATGGCCGTCGGGGTGGGACGAGGTCAGGGGATGGCGCCGGTGGTGCGCAGGGCGCCCAGGATGAACTCCACGCCGGTGGCGGCGAGCAGGAGCCCCATGAGCCGGGTGGTGATGTTCATGAAGGTGTGATTGATGCGCTTGGCGCTGGTGACCGCCACGCGGAAGACCAGGTAGGTCAGGGCGCAGACGAGGACGATCATCGCCACGAGCGCCGCGCGCTGGATCCAGTCCGCGGCCTTGGTGTCGAGCACGATGACCGTGGTGATGGCTCCCGGCCCGGAGAGCATGGGAACGGCCAGGGGCGTGATGGAGATGTCCTCCTTGGCGATGCCCTCCGCGCGCTCCTCGTCGGTCTCCTGCACCGCCGAGCGCTTGGCCCGGAGACTGTCGAGGGACACGAGCAGGAGGATGAGCCCTCCCGCGATCTGGAAGGAGGGCAGGGTGATGCCGAACACCCGGAAGATGCCTTTTCCGGCCACCGCGAAGAGGATGAGCACCCCGGCCGCGGTGGCGCAGGCGCGTCCCGCCATGAGGATGCGCTCCCGGGCCGTGTTCTCCGTGGTCATGGCCAGGAAGGTCGGCGCCGCGGCCACGGGGTCGAGGATGGCGATGAGCGAGACCCCGGAGAGCATCGCGTAGCTGAGCAGGCCGCCAGGGGAGGTCATGGTTTCTCCGCAATCGCTTCGGTCAACGGATGTACACGTAGCCGAAGCCCTTGACGGCCTTGATGCGCCGCTGGATGAGCACGGGAAGGGCCTTGCGCAGGCGGTTGATGAGGATGTCCAGGGCCCGGGAGAGCTCAGGCCGCTGCTTGCCTTCCACCGCGGAGAATAGGATCTCCTTATGCACCGGCTCCGGGCTCCGCTCGAGAAGGATGTAGAAAAGCTCGAAGGTCTTGGGCGTGAGCGTCATCACGTGGACGTCATGGAAGAAGACATGGCGGCTGGAGAGGTCCAGGGAGATGTCGTCCTTGCGGTAGATGTCCTGGTCCAGCTCCCTGCGGCGGAACACGGCGCGCAGGGTGGCCAGGATCTCGGCGGGATTCTCGGATTTCTGGACGAAATAATCCGCGCCGTACTCCAGGCCCATGATCTTGTCCTTGCGGTGGGCGGTGAGCATGACGATGGGGGTCTTGCCCAAGGCCGGGATGGAGCGCATGGTCTTGCACACCTCCAAGCCGTCGATGTCGGGCAGAGCGAGGTCGAGCAGGATGCAGTCGGGAAGGGCCTTGCGCGCGAGGGCCACGGCGTCGGCTCCGTTGCCGGCGATGAGCAGGTCCTGATAGCCGGCGGTCTTGAGCCAGAGCTTGACGAGCTCCACCCAGTCCTCGTTGTCGTCGACGACGAGGATCTTTTGAGCGAGCATGTCAGCGCACCAGCAGCCCGCGCGCCAGGAGGCGGGCCACGAATTCCAGCGCCTCGCTCCGGGCCGAGCCGCGCGGGTCGTGAAAACCCGCCGCGGCCCTTTCCACGGCCGCCTCCGCCGACCCGCAGCCGGCGGAGATCTCGCGCAGGACCGCGACCCCGGTGGGGCTCAGCCTATAGACCTTCTCCAGGCGCGTCTCATAGAGCAAGCCGCCGGAGCCCTCCTCCTTCACGCGCACATGAGGGGCCAGCCGCAGTCCCGGCCCTCCCCTTGGCGCGGCGGGAACCCCGAAGTCCTCCGGGGCGCAGGCCTCGCGCTCCACGATCCATTCCATCCGGGAACGGAGATACTCCCGGAGAGCCTCGCCTTCCTCGCGGGGAGAAGCGTCGCTCTTGTCTTGGCCGGCGCGGTACTCGCCGGACTTCCAGGCGTCGCGTATGAGGCGTTGGTAGCCGCTCATGGTATTCGCCCGAATGGCTCAACCACCGGGCCCCACCGTAATTCCTTATGGGGCCCAGTGCCATGCCCTCCGGGCAAGGCATTCCCGAGCTTATTAACCGCAATCGCTTCGGTCAGAACTCCCTCCGCGCGAGCGCTTCCATGAATTGCTTGAGCGTCGCGGCCGCCTCGGAGACGGGCAGGGCGCCGGCCATGGGAAGGGCGGCGTCCAGTATCTCCCTCCCTTTGCGCCGCGCCCCGTCGATGTGTCCGCCTTTTTCCAGCAGGGCCACGAGCGCCGGGACCCGGCCGCGCTCGCGGGGGCCGCGGTTCCAAAGCTCCAGGAAGGGGCCGCGGGTGGAGGGATCGTCCATGGCGAGGATGCAGGGAAGGGTGAGCTTCCCGAGGATGAAATCCTGCCCGGGCTCCTTGCCGGAGACCTCCGCGTCGAGAGTCAGGTCATGGATGTCGTCGATGATCTGGAGCAGGACCCCGGCCGCGCGGCCCAGGCGGGGGGGATCCTCCCTGCGGTGCTCATGCGGGCTTTCCTGGGAGAGCACGGCTCCGCACCACTCGAAGAGCGCCGCGGTCTTGCGGGCCGCGATCCCGAGATAGCCCTCCACCGAGACGCGGAGGCTCCCTCCGAGGAATTCCTCCTGGAGTTCCCCCACCGCCATCTCCCGGACCGCGCCCACCAGTTCCCTGGCCGCCGAGGGCGAGATCTCCATGGCCTCCTCCAATCCCTCGGCGAAGGCGAGGTCCCCCAGGAGTATGCCGGAGGTCTGGCCGAAAAGGCCGTTGGGAGTGGCCGAGCCGCGCCGGATGGCGGCCTTGTCCACGCAATCGTCATGGAGCAGGGAGGCGTTGTGCACGATCTCCACTGCGCGGGCCGCGTTCTCCGAAACGGACTCCGGGACCCCGAGCGCCGAGCCCAGGGCCAGGGCGTAGCGCGAGCGCAGCATCTTCCCCGGGCGGCCGACATGGCGGGCGAGATCGTCGCCCACGCGCGCGCCCAGGAGCGCCACCCGCCGCTCGATGCCCGCGCGCACGCGGGCGAGGGCCTCCTCCAGCCCGAGGGGGGTCTCCGTCGAAACGGCGCGATGCCCGGCCATCGGCTGATTCTATGCTTTTTCCGACGGGATTTCTACTGAGCGTCCTTGGAGAGGGCCGTCATCGCGTGGTAGCTCTTGCAGGTCGAGATCAGGGTCCGTGCGGCGTGCTGGCTCAGCTCGACGAGCCCCTTGGCGGATTCGTTGGGACGGCCGGTGAACCAGGAGAGCGTGTTGACCGTCAACTGGGCGCTGTCATTGGCCTCCTGGGTGAGCTTGAGCGCCGAGCCGCGGTTGCCCGTGTCCGGGAACCCCTGGAGGCCCTGGTCGAAGGTGGCCAGCAGCTCGAATATCTCCTGGCGCCCTTTCTCCGCCGGAGGCTGGACCTGCCGCGTCGTCGCGTCCACGGCCGGTTCGACCTGGGGCGGGTCCGGGATGAGGCTCGCGGAATACTCGAGGCCGGAACGGACCCGCTCCGAAAGGGCGCGCAGGTCGGCGGCATGGGCGGGGTCGGCCTTGGCCGCGGCCGCGAACCTCTCGGAGAGCGTCGCGGCGGCTCTCTTCGCCTCGACGCGCGCGTTGAGGGCTTGGCTGAGCGCGCTTTCCAGGCGGGCATGGGCTCCGAGCGAGGCCTCGGTCGAATCCAGCTGGACCAAGGTCCGCGGCTCGCAGTCGTCGGTGTAATGGTCCCGGTCGCACTCATAATACTTCGAGGCGTGATGATAGCCGTCGCCGTCATAATATCGATGCTCCCTATTCTGCCTCGGCTCGGGAAGGTCGAACCCGAAGAAGGGCAAGTCCGTGACCCCGGCCTTGGGGAACCAGGGGTCCACCTTGCGGCGCACCGGGACCTGCACGAGGAAATCGCAGCCGTTGGGGAGCAGGAGCATGTCCCTGAGCCCGATGGAGATGTCGTCTTGCACCGTTTGGAGGCGGCCGAGGAGGTTCCCGGCTCCCCCGATGTCCGGCGAAGGCTTGCCCGCCAGCACGGCGTGGGACTCGGCCAAGGCCTGCCGCCCGGCGCCGGAATGGCGCTTCATGGCGGATTGGACGTCTTTATCCAGTTCCCGGAGGCGGGCATGGGCCAAACGGGCGCTGTTCTGGAGCTTGGGAAGCGAGTCCTGCGACCAAGTGTGAGAGACCAGGGGAATGACGACCTCCTTCTTGTACTTGTTCGCCGCGGCCAGATGCCTGTCGGCCCGCTCCTGGATCTTCGCCCGGTCCTGCTTCTCGGCGTGCTTATCGGGCTCTCCCACCTTATGGAAACCCTTCATCGGCAATCCGCCGAAATTCCCGCCCCCCCCGCCGCCGCCCGCATTGACCGCGGCGCGGTTTCCGCCCGCAAAAGCCGGCTGCTCCTGGCC
>CAYWAR010000269.1:0-4273 GCA_964455765.1 uncultured Elusimicrobia bacterium | reverse complement strand
CCCCCCCCCCCCCCCCCCCCCCCCCGCGGGCCCCGGCGGCCGCCGGGCCCCTCCCTCTCCCGCCCTGCTCAAGCGCGACGAGGCGCCTCTCATGGAATACCTGCGCCGGCGTCTGGAGGCGATGGAGCAGGAGCTCTCCATCGAGCGCGAACGGGCCCGCTCCGCGGAAGGGAACATCCGCCAGCAGGAGGCCCTGCGCTCGGAGGTGGAGGGCCAGCTCAAGGCCATCGGGGAGCAGATCCGCCAGCAGAAGGCGGTCTCGGACCTCGAGGAGCAGAAGCTGCTCTCCCGGGGGCGCATCGAAGCCTTGGAGAAGCGACTCGATGAGATGCACCAGACCTGGGCCGCCCTGCTCAAGGACGCCGTGGTGCGCAACCAGGGCAGTTTCGAGGCCGCCTCCTCCGAGATACGCCAGGTGACGCAGGCCCTGGAAGCCCTGCGCGGGGAGTTCGCCCGGGTCAAGGAGGGGGTCTCCGAGGTCACGGGCATGGCGCCCGACCTGCGCGGCATCCAGGAACTGGTTCCTTCGCTCGCCAAAGGCCGCTGCGAAGACGAACGGATGCTCCGGGAGCAGATCCAGGAGATGCTCCTGAGCTTCGGCTCGGAGGTCGGCCTCCGCCTCAAGGAGATGGAGGGGCGCCTCGCGCGCGAGAGCGAGCTCCAGCGCGAGCGCCTCGCCCGCCTCGACCGGGAACGGGAGACCCTCGACGAGACCCTCCAGGAGCAGAGACGCCTCGCCCGCGAGGAGGCTCTCAAGGACCGCGAGGCCGTCGAACGCCAGCTCCAGGAGCAGCTCGAGGGCATGCGCCGCGCCGTGGAAGGCGTCGCGCAGGGCCAGGGGGGGCTCGCCGGGTCGGCCGAACACCTCCAGCGGCTATCGGAGGCCATCCACGCCATCCTCACCCAGCCCGCCAAGGCCAAGGACGCGATCCTCCGGGAGCTGGAGGGGGAGAAGACCGACCTCCTGCGCGCGCTCAAGGAGAGGACCGAGCAGCTGCGCGCCTACACCCTCGAACGGCGGGAAGTGGAGCGGACCTTGGGCGAGAGCCTCATGGACCTCAACCGCCGGCTCGAGGTGGAGCGAGCCTCGCACCAGGAGACCAAGAACCAGATATCGGCCCATCAGCTCGCGGCCGACGCCCTGCGCGCGGAGCGCGAGATGCTCCGGCAGCAGCTTTCCCACCAGGAGGAACGCTGGCGCGCGCTCGCCGCCGAGCGCGACGCCCTGATCGTGAGCCTGGCCTCGGAGGCCGAGCAGGTGCGCCGGCAGATCGAGAGCCGCATGGAGTCCGACCGGGCCTGGGAGGCCAAGCTCCTCGAGCACCAGAAACTCGTCAACGACGAGCGGGAGGCCAAGCTCAAGGCGGAGCAAGCCGCCTGCGAGCTGCGCGCCCAGCAGCAAACCATCACCGACCACGTGACCCGCGTCCTGCGGGAGAAAGAGGCGGTCGAGAAAGGGTTCGAAGCCTGGCAGAAGGAGAAGGAAGAGCTTCTCGCCTCCCTGCGCAAGAAGGACGAGATGGTCGGCATGCTCTCCTCCACCTTCCGCAACCTCCTCAAGAAATAAAGACCGGGTTTACGAAGAATTCCGATGGAATTCTTCGTAAACCCGGGATAAAAATTGAAAACTTATCCCAAAGCCCCGACAAATTCCATTGGAATTTGTCGGGGCTTTGGTCTATACTATACCGACTTTTCGATAGGAGCCATCGACATGACCAAGAAGAAGCCGGCGAAGAATCAAAAGTCCGCGCCCAAGGCGGCGGTCAGCGGGGTCAAGAAGAGCGAGCTTTCCGCGATCCGGAAGATGCTCCTGGCCAAGCGCACGGAGCTGGAACAGCTTATGCGCAAGAACCAGGAGATGGAGCCCGTCA
The DNA here is from genome assembly GCA_964455765.1 of uncultured Elusimicrobia bacterium. Classification (GTDB taxonomy): domain Bacteria; phylum Elusimicrobiota; class Elusimicrobia; order UBA1565; family UBA1565; genus CAYHRV01. The sequence goes on along the minus strand of CAYWAR010000269.1, from coordinate 2,399 downwards.
GCCAGGAAGTGGGCGATGAAGCCGACCAGGCCGGGCAGTCCTTGGAAAAGGAGCTGATCTTCGAGGTCTCCGACAACGAACGGCTCGCCCTCGACCAGATCGAGGGAGCCCTGCGCAAGATGGACAAGGGCACCTACGGCCTCTGCGAATCCTGTCAGAAACCGATCCCCAAGATCCGGCTCAAAGCCGTCCCCTTCGCCCGCTATTGCATCGGCTGCCAGACCTCGGCGGAGCGCGCCGTCCTGACTTGAAAGCGGTCCTGCTCAAGGCCTGCGGCGGCCCGGAGAACCTCTCCTGGGAGGAGGTCCCCGACCTCGTCCCCGGCCCGGGCGAGGCCCTTGTCCGGGTCCGAGCCTGCTCCCTCAACCACCTGGACCTTTGGGTGCGGGAGGGGATCCCGGCCTACCGGATCACCCTACCCCATGTCCTGGGAAGCGACATCGCCGGAGAGCTCGCAGCGCTGGGCCCGGGCTCGCAGGGTCCCGCGCTCGGGTCCAGGGTGCTCGTCTGCCCCGGACGCTCCTGCTGGGAGTGCGATCACTGCCTCTCGGGCCGCGACAACATCTGCTCCGGCTACGGCATACTCGGCGCCAACGGCGGCTGGGGCGGGTACGCTCAATACGCGCGCGTCCCGGCGCGCAGCCTCCTGCCGATACCCGCCGGCATCGGTTTCGCCGAGGCCGCCGCCTTCCCTCTCACCTTCCTGACCGCCTGGCACATGCTCCTCTCCCTGGCCCGGCTCACCCCGGGGCAGACGCTCCTGGTCTTCGGAGCCGGCAGCGGCGTCGGCGTGGCGGCCATACAGATCGCAAAACTCGCCGGAGCCCGGGTCATCGCGGTCTCCACCTCCGAGGAGAAGCTGGAGCGGGCCAAGTCCTTGGGCGCCGACGAGACCCAGCTCTCGGGCCCGGGCCTGCACCGCCGCGTCCTCCAGTCGACCGGAACGGGGGTGGACGCGGTCTTCGAGCACGTGGGCCCGGCCGTTTTCCCGGAAGCCCTGCGCTGCCTCAAGCCGGGAGGCATCCTCGTCACCTGCGGCGCCACCACGGGGCCCGTCGCGGAGCTCGACCTGCGCTATGTCTTCAGCCGGGAACTGCGCATCGCCGGGGCCCGCATGGGGACCTTGGCCGAGTTGAGGACGCTCGTCGGCCTCCTGGCCGAGCGCAAGCTCAAGCCCGTCGTCGACAGGACTTTCCCGCTCTCGGAGGCCGCCCAAGCGCAGAAGCACCTTGCCGAACGCAGGCAGTTCGGGAAGGTCGTGCTCGTTTCCGATTAGGCCGGTTTATTGCGCTTCTTGGAGGCGCGCGGGACGGGCAGGTAGGGAGCGTAGTCCACCTTGACCCCGGTGATCTCCTCGTAATAGCGGAACACCTTGCGGACGTAATCCTTGGTCTCGGCGAAATTCGGGATGCGGCCTCCCCGGATGTTCCCGTCCCCCGCGTTGTAGGCGGCGACGGCGAGCACCTTGTTCCCGTCGTAGAGCTGGAGAAGCCATTTCAGATGCCTCACCCCGCCGTCGATGTTCTGCACGGGGTTGCGGGGGTCGATGCCCAGCTGACGGGCTGTCTCCGGCATGATCTGCATGAGGCCGATCGCCCCGGCCCTGGAAACCAGCATGGGGTCGGCCCAAGGATTCTCCGCGCGCATCACGGCTTCGATCAGGTCGGGGTCCGCCCCGCGCTTGGCCGCGACGCGCTCGATGACCTTCCGATAACGGGCGACCGGGTATTTCGCCCGGGACAAGGACTCCTTGATCTCCTCGGCTTTCCTCCCGGCTTCCTCTTTCGCCCGCCGAAGATTGGGGCTGCCGGGGGCCTCCACCGGCTTCACCCCCGGCTTGGGGCTCCCGTGCCGATACGCGCGCTCATATTGGGCGAGGAGGAAGCGGACCTCGGGGTCGTTGGGGATCCCTCCGCTCTTGATCACCTTCCCCGGGCCGACTTGGTAGGCGGCCAAGGCCCTGTGCAAGTCCCCGCCGAAGGTCTTGAAAAGCTTGGCCAGAATGAGCGACCCGGCTCGGATGTTGTTTCTGGGGTCCTTGAGATCGGCCCCCTTCATCCCCACGCCCGCGGCCGCGCCCTTGCTCACGAGCATGAGCCCGTAAGAGCCCCCGCTCGCGCGGCCGGCATCCTCGCGAAATCCCCCCTTGGCCGCGATGAGCGCCTTGACCACCCCCGGGTCCATTCCGGCGGCCTTGGCCTCCTCCACGATCATGGCGTCGAAGGGGGTCAGAGGGCCGGGCAAGGTGGGGGAAGGCGGCGGCGGCACTCCCAAGGGCGCTCGATCATCGATTCCGGCAGCCGGCTCGGAAGGAGGAACCGCGGACCCCGGCCCGGCAGGCGGAGGGGCCGCCGGCCCCGCTCCAATGGAACCGGCTCCGGGGATTGCGCCGTCGAACG
>CAYWAR010000268.1:0-4291 GCA_964455765.1 uncultured Elusimicrobia bacterium | reverse complement strand
ATGTTGTCAACCGAACCGAGGCTTCAGATGTCGCATTCTGAACTAGACAGGACAGGAAAAGAGCTGGGACCAACTGAGCCCGTTGGTCAACGCGATGCGCACCGGCCGGCTGGACACGGACAATATCCTCGTCCTGCATGAGGACCCGGCTTGGGACCGGGAGCAGAAGTCCGAACCCTCCCGGTCTAAGAATCCGATCATCCGGGTCTCCGACTATCTTCCCTATCGGGTGACTCTGGAGGTGGACACCCCCCGCCGCGGGTTCGTGTTCCTGAGCGATGCCTTCTTCCCGGGCTGGCGCGCCTATCTGGACGGAAGACCGGCTCGCATGATGAGGAGTTGGGTGGCCTTTCGCGCGGTGCCTGTCCGGCAGGGCCGGTTCAGATTGGAATTCCGGTATGAGCCTACGGCGCTGCGTTTGTGCGTGCTCCTTGGGATAGCCGTAATCCTATGCTGGGCGGCGTTTTATCTTCGCCGGATTTTTCGGCGGGCGGAAGAATTCCCGAAAGAGGATTCCTTGGGCGGCTGTGCCCGGATCACCGAGCTCTTTCTGATGGCCATGATCGTGCCGTGGATGCTCTACTGGCTCATTTGGGGTTTATTCATCTATAAAGGCGGCCTATGACCGGCGCGGACTCCTCGACGGCCGTTCTCCGAATCGAACACCGAAGCCCGGCCCAATTGCGGGATTCCAGGGCTATTTTGTTAAATGGGGTCCGAACCATCCATCCATGTGCAGACTATTCGGACAGATCAGCCTTGAACCCGCGCGCCCCGAGGGCTACCTGGCCGCGGCGCCCGCTTCCCTTCTCGCCCTGAGCCAGGCCGACCCCGAACGCCTCCAGAAGGACGGCTGGGGAGTCGGCTTCTACAACGGCACGGGCAACGCCAAGGTGGTCAAGAGCCCGCGTCCCCTCTTCGAGGAGGGGGGGCGCCTGCGGCGTATCGAGAGCCGCCTGCGCTCGCGCGTCATCGTGGGGCATGTCCGGGCCGCCTCCAACCCGCGCGGCCTGCCCGAAAAGAAGCTCGTCGCCCTCGAGAACACCCAGCCCTTCCGCTGGGGGCCGGTCGTCTTCGCGCACAACGGGACTCTCAACATCCCCTCGGAGGTCGAGCGCCTGCTCGGCCCCTGGCGCGAAAAGCTGCGCGGACGCAACGACAGCGAGGTCTATTTCTGGCAATTCATGAAGTTCTTCCACTCCTTGGGCTCCATCCCCAAGGCCTTGGAAGCGTGCGTCCGGGAGACCCGGGACCTCTGGCAGGCGGGCTTGGGCAGGCGCCGCGGCCGCAGCGCCCCCTATACCGGCCTCAACACCCTCGTCAGTGACGGGAAGAGCCTGCACGCGCTCTGCCATTATCCGGCCAAGGGCCCGGGCGAGGGGCGCGCCCTGCTCAACGCGGACCAGCGCTGGGGGACGATGAGCCTGGCCGTGCGCGAGGACCGCGTCCTGCTGGCCAGCGAGGACATGGACTCCCTCCGGTGGCGCCGCCTGCGGGAGGGGGAGATCGTCTCCATCGAGCCGGCGTCCGCCGCGCCGCGGGCTCTGCGCGTGCGCCGCAGGAGATTGGAGCTGGAATGAAACAACTCATCATCATCATCGTCCTGGCGGGCGCGGGGTACTTGGCTTACCTTAAATTCCATACGCCTCCTCCTCCGCCCGCCGAACCCCCGGCCGCGCCCCCGGTCATGGAGGAAGTCCCGCGCCAGCTCCTGAGCAAGGAGCAGATGGACCGCATCAAACTGGCCTCCAACGACACGGACCCCCAGATCCGCTGGGAGGCCGTCCAGCTCCTCATCTCCTCCCGGGACCCGCGCGGCGAGGAGATACTCATCCGCATGCTCCAGCGCGACGGCGACGCCGGCATCCGGCGCAACGTGGTGCAGGTCCTGGCCGAGCGCGGCCCGGAGATGACCGAATATCTCGTCGCCGCCCTGCGCGACTCGGACGCGGACGTGCGTCTGCGGGTCCTGGAGGCCCTCCAGCGCAAGGGAGACCCCTCCACCGTCGGCCCGATCTCCGAATGCCTGCGCGACTCGGAGGAGCGGGTGCGCCTGGCCGCGCTCAAGACCCTCAACAACCTCCAGGAACGGCGCAACCGCGAGATCGACGAGCAGATGCGCAAGCACGAGGAAGCCGTCAAGAGATACGAGGAAGCCCTGCGCAAGCATCAGGAGGCCCAGCAGGCCCTGCAGAAAGGCAAAGGCGCCGCTCCGCCGCCCGGAGGAGAGTGATGGCTCTCGACATCCGCGAGATCACCCGGAAGGTCCAGTCGGAGAGCGTGTTCGTCGCCGAGCTCAAGCGCGAGCTCGCCCAGGTCATCGTGGGCCAGGACGACATGGTCGACCGCGTCCTCGTCGGCCTGCTGGCCAGGGGCCACATCCTGCTCCAGGGCGTGCCCGGGCTGGCCAAGACCCTGACGCTCAAGACCCTGGCCTCGGCCGTGGACGCGCAGTTCAGCCGCATCCAGTTCACCCCGGACCTCCTCCCCGCGGACCTCACCGGGACGCTGATCTTCAGCCCGCAGGCCGGGACCTTCTCCGTGCGCAAGGGCCCGCTCTTCTCCAACCTCGTGCTCGCCGACGAGATCAACCGCGCCCCGGCCAAGGTGCAGAGCGCCCTCCTGGAAGCCATGCAGGAGAGGGGGGTGACCATCGGCGACCGGACCTATCCCCTGCCCGAGCTCTTCCTCGTCATGGCCACGCAGAACCCCATCGAACAGGAGGGGACCTACCCCTTGCCCGAGGCTCAGGTGGACCGCTTCATGCTCAAGATCATCGTGGGCTACCCGCGCAAGGACGAGGAGCGGCTCATCCTCGAGCGCATGACCGCGGGCAAGGCCCCCGGCGCGCGTCGCGTCGTCACTCAGGCCCAGGTGCTGGCCGCCCAAAAGGTGGTCGATGAGATCTACGTCGACGAGAAGGTGAAGAGCTACGTCCTCGACGTGGTCTTCGCCACGCGCGAGCCCGAGGCCCATCGCCTGGCCAAGCTCAAGCCGCTCATCCAGTACGGCGCCAGCCCGCGCGCCACCATCTCGCTCATCCTCGCGGCCAAGGCCTATGCCTTCCTGCAGGGCCGGGGCTTCGTGACGCCCGAGGACATCAAGTCCATGGGCCCCGACGTCCTGCGCCACCGCATCCTTGTCAGCTACGAAGCCGAGGCGGAGGGCGTCTCCTCGGAGGACATCCTCCGGACCATCTTCGAGACCGTCGAGGTTCCCTGACCCGCCGCCCCCGCGGGGGCGGCGCGTCGTGCCTAATTAATGCTCCCCCGAGAGATACTCTCCCAAGTACGGCGCATCGAGATCCGCACCGGACGCCTCGTCAACGAGGTGTTCGCCGGCAAATACCTGAGCGCCTTCAAGGGCCAGGGCATGGAGTTCGCCCAGGTCCGCGAGTACGCCCCGGGCGACGACGTCCGGTCCATCGACTGGAACGTGAGCGCGCGCGCCGGGCGCCCCTTCATCCGCCAGTACCAGGAGGAGCGCGAGCTCACGCTCATGATCGCCTGCGACCTCTCCGGCTCCCAATCCTTCGGCTCCGCGCGCAAGTCCAAGAAAGAGGTCTCCGCCGAGCTGGCCGCGGTGCTCGCCTTCTCCGCCCTCAAGAACAACGACAAGGTCGGGCTCTTCCTCTTCACCGGCGTCCCGGAGCTCTTCATCGCCCCGCGCAAGGGCCGCCTGCACGTGCTCAAGATCATCCGCAGCCTCCTCGCCTTCGAACCCGCCGGGCGGGGGACGGCCATCGGGCCCTGCCTCGACACGCTCAATCGCATGCTCCGCCGGCGCGGCATCCTGGTGCTGGTCTCCGATTTCCAGGACGCCGGCTATGAGCGCACCCTGCGCCGCACCGCCCGCAAGCACGACCTCATCCCCGTCCTCGTGGAAGACGCGCGGGAGCGGGACCTCCCGGAGCTCCCCGCCTACCTCGACCTGGAAGACCCGGAGACCGGGGAGCGCGTCCTATCCCGCCCGGACCGCCTCCTGCGCGAGGCATACTCGCGCCGCGGGGAAGCCGCGCGCGCCGCCATCGAAGCCGCCTTCCGGTCCGCCGCCGTGGAGCCCATCCGGGTGAGCACCGACGAACCCTACACGGAACCCATCATCCGCTATTTCCGCGAGCGCTCGCGCAGGCTGAGGGGAAGATGACATGAGCGCGTCCCTCCTCCTCTCGCTGTTCCTCTGCGCGCCGGCCTTCGCGCAGTCGCCGGTCTCCTTCGAGCTCTCCGTGTCCACCCCGACGGCGCTCTTGGGAAAAGGCTTCGACATCACCGGCTTCGCGCGCATCCCCAAG
>CAYWAR010000267.1:0-4291 GCA_964455765.1 uncultured Elusimicrobia bacterium | reverse complement strand
AGGGTGGGCGGCGTGACCTTGAGCCGGTCGCTGAGGTCGCGGGAGAGCGTGGGGCCGTCGAGATGGAAGTTGAGCCGAACGTTGTGGAACTCCCCGTACTTCTTGAAGAGCTGCTCCCGGATCTTGGCCAGCGGCTTCCTCTCGAAGGCGACGAGCTCGAGCATGAGCAGGCAGGCCAGGATGCCGTCCTTCTCCGGGACGTGGCCGGCGATGGAGAGGCCGCCGGATTCCTCCCCGCCCAGGAGGAAGCCGCCTCCGCGCAGCAGGTCGCCGATGTACTTGAAGCCCACCGGGGTCTCCCGCACGCGCAGGCCGTGGGATTTGGCCACCGCATCCACGAAGTGGGAGGTCATGATGCTGCGGGCCACGGCGCCGCTCATCCCCCGGTTCTCCACCAGATGGTAGAGGGTCAAGGCCAGAACGTCGTTGGCCGAGATCCAGACCCCGCCCGCGTCCATGATCCCGAAGCGGTCGGCGTCCCCGTCGCAGGAGAGGCCCAGGTCGAGCTTCTTCGCCCTCATGAGGGCGGCCAAGGGCGCCAGGACCTCGGGCGTGGGCTCGGAGGAGCGGCCCCCGAAAAGGACGTCGCGCCCCTCGCGGTTGCCTTCCACCTTGAGCCCCAGGCCCTCCAGGAAGGGCCGGAGGTAGCCGCGGGCGGCCCCGTTGAGCGCGTCCACGCCGATCTTGAGCTTCGAGGCCTTGATCTTTTTGAGGTCGAGGAGGCCCCCGATCTGCTTGAAGAAGGGCTTGCGCAGGTCCATGCGCACGATCCAGCCGTCGCGGATGGCCTTTTCGTAGTTCATGGAGCGGATGGCATGGTGCCCGAGGAGGGCCAGGCGCCTCTCGATGTCCTCGGTCACGGCCGGGGTCGCGGGCCCTCCCCAGAACGGAGTCCATTTATAACCGTTGTATTTGGCGGGGTTGTGGCTCGCCGTGATGACCACCCCGCCCACGGCCTTGTGCGCGAGCACGGCCCAGGCCACGGCCGGGGTCGGGGACTCCGCGTCCGCCAGGAACACCCGCACCCCGTTGATCGCGAAGACCTCGGCCGTCTCCCGGGCGAATTCCTCGGAGAGGAAACGCGAGTCGTAGCCCACCACGACCAGCGGGGCCAAGGACGACATGGAAGAGGCGGCCTGGGCGTAGTCCGGGCTGTTGAAGCCGAACTCCAGGCTTTCCTTGACGTGCGCGGAGATGACATGCGTGAGCTTGCGCACGTTCTCGAAAGTGAAATCCTCGGCGAAGACCGCCCGCCAGCCCGAGGTGCCGAATTTGATGCTCATATCGTCGGCGCCCACTATACAAAATGACCCCCGATGATTCAATGGGAAAACCGACACGACCACAACCCATTATCCAGGGGGTCCCCGACCCTTCCGCACCCCCGGTTCTTGCGGGCCAGAGTCCTGATGAGATAAAGTTGGATCATGACGGGATACTGTGGGCCCGACCGAGACCGTTGACGGCGCGGGAGTTTGGAGCCCGGGGCGAGGCCACGCCCTAGGGACAATCGGTGCCAAGCTTAAGTATCCGTTCCGGAACGGATACTTAAGCTTGGCACCCTAGAACGAATAGTCAGCCGCCAGGGAATGGACTGGGTGATCACCCGACTGGCCCATAGGCCTCACCCTCACCATCCCGTCATGAGCCATAAAGTTAGAAGCTCCCAGTCTGCTCAAGGAATAAGATTGACATAATCCATTATTCCCAAAAAGATTCTTTGTTTTTCTCTGGAGATATCGTAATTCAGAACAACCTCTCGATCATCGTTCGGGCGCCACATCCATAGTTTCTTTCCGCCTTTTACTTCCAACGCTCCGACACGGGGACCATTCATCGGCAGGGTAGAAGGACTGACGAGAATTAGCTTATCTCCAACCAAGGTGATTTCAGGGTCACTGATTCCTGTATGAGCTTGCCAAACCACGCCCCCATCGTCCTGATTCAATGCATAAACTGCACCCCCGTTAAATGAAACATAGAGGAAATGCTCATCAGAGGCATATTTCCCTTCCTCGGAAAAAGTCCGTTCCCAAATCTTCGCCCCATCTTTGAGTCGAATGAAATGCAATGTCGAACCAACCGAGAACGCTAATCCCCCCCGTGATTCATGCACTCTGAAAGGACTCGGGTCCGCATCAATAGTCCACATTTCCTTGCCATCATCCAGGGAGAGTACTCGAAGAGTCATCTTGGCGGTGATCGTAGAAATGGCCGTAGCCAAAACACCTGTGCTGGAAAATCCCAGGACCCGATCATATCCGGAAGCATCCCACTCACTCTTCCCATCAGCAAGTTTAAGAGAAGTTATTCTGTGGCTATAAAATTGAAATGTATGTTCCCAATTACAGCCTACAACATGCCCCCTTGAGTCGGGATCGATCCTGTTGACCCAGGCGACAGTACCCGTAAACTTATCGAAGGCATAAAGTTTGTGATGAACTCGATTTTCTGCGAGCAATTTTTTGTGGCAGAGCGTAAGGTGATGAAACACACCGCCGTCGGGTTCTCCAAATTCCCATAAACCGCTCCCGTCTGTCAGATTGTAAGCCCGCAGAACAGACCAATCAACTGCATAGAGACTTTGAGCCTCTGTGAGCCGATGCTTATTATGGGGAGTGCCGTTAGAAAGAAAACGGCCGGCTGGGGTTTTCCACACAACTGCCATGGAATCTTGAGAATATGCGGAAATTGTACTTACCCAAGCACCCTCATTGAATAGAACAAGAGAACCGGCCACCTGGGGACTATACCCTGCACCAGATTTTGGGATTCGTCCTAATACTCTTCCGCGCTCAAGGTCCAGAACCACAATTCTTTCCTCAACACTCGGCCCGTGCGCCCTTGAAGACGATCTATGTGGGGGTGGAGGTGAAGCGAAGCTGACAGGACGGGCCAAAACAGCTAGGGCCACCACAAGAATCACTGTTCGTAAGAAATTTCGAAAATATGGTTCATTCATCCAAGTCCCTCCATGGCGCAAGATAAATAGGGCCAATGGCGAGGTCGCCACGGGTATTTGTTCGGCGCATCGCCCGTCCTTGTACTATGGACCTAAGCCAACACCTTTGCGCCATGGGCCATAATAAATAAAAGATCCGGCAAAGGGTCCCGCCCCGATTATTGCATGTATTACCAATGAGGACCAGAACAAATTTCATTTATGCGCAGAGATGGCGCAGAAAACGGGCGAGGGGGTGGCTCGCAACCTCGTCCCGGCGGGGCGTCTCGGAGCCTTGCGTCGCGAAGAACGCAAGGCGAGAGCCGAGCGGCGGCCGAACGGAGAGGCCGACCGCGTACCCGCCGGACGAGGTTCGAGACAGGCCCCCCTCGCCGCTCGACAACGGCCAGCCGGGGGCGGGCCTGCATCCAAGCATTTGCTATTATCAGGAACATGGAACTCTCGGGCAAGACGGCTTTGGTCACGGGCGGGGCGAGCGGCATCGGCAAGGCCTTCGCCAAGCGCCTCCTGCGCGGGGGCGCGCGCGTGGCCCTCTGGGACCTGGACCCCTCCGCGGCCGAGGCCGCGCGCAAGGAGCTCTCCACCTTCGGGGAGGTCCGGGCCTACGGCGTGGACGTCACCGACCGGGCCCAGGTCGCGGCGGCCGCCGAGCGCCTGCTCTCGGAGCTGGGCGAGCTGGACCTCCTCGACAACAACGCCGGCGTGGTCTTCGGCGGAGACTTCCTCTCCGTCCCCGAGGAGAAGCTCCTCAAGACCGTGGAGGTCAACCTCAACGGGACGCTCTGGTGCACGCGGGCCTTCCTTCCGGGCATGCTCCGCCGGGGCTCGGGCCATCTGGTGATGATGGCCTCCGCCGCCGGCCTCCTTGGGGTCCCGGGCATGGCCGTCTACTCGGCCTCCAAGCACGCTGTGATCGGCTTCGCGGAGTCCCTGCGCCTGGAGCTGCGCAACGCGGGCAAGCGCGGCATAGGCATCACCATCGTCTGCCCCAGCTTCGTGAGCACCGGGATGTTCGAGGGAGCCCGGCCGCCCCTGCTCTCGCCCTGGGTGGAGCCCGAGCGCCTGGCCGGGAAGATCTTCGAGGCGGTGAGGCGGAACACGCTCTATGTCCGGGAGCCCTTTTTGGTCAAGCTCGTCCCGGCGCTCAAGGGCCTGACCTGCCCTGCCCTGCTCGACCCGCTCGGGGATCTCCTCGGCATGAACCGGTCCATGGAAGGCTGGAAAGGCCGCAGGTAGCGAGAATGGCCGCGGACATGGAGGGAGTGGAGCTGCTCGTCATCGGCGGCGGCATCGTGGGCGCCGGCATCTTCCGGCGCGCCTCCCAGCTCG
>CAYWAR010000266.1:0-4298 GCA_964455765.1 uncultured Elusimicrobia bacterium | reverse complement strand
GCCCCGCGTTTTCCCCCCGTGTTCAAGACCCTGCCCGGGGGCGTGGTCCCCTACGCCTTCGTCTTCCGCTCCGGCGGGAGGGACGCGGAGGCCGCGCGCCTGCTGGCCCGGCAAGCCCTGGCCCATCTGCCTTGGCCGGACCTTCCCTCGGCCTTGGAGGCTTCGGCCCCGGCGCATTATCGGGACCTGAGGCTGGTGCATTTCCTGTGGTAGCGTGGCGCGTCCTGCCGGCGGGGACGCCGGACTCCGAGTGGGACGCCTGCGTCGGGTCATTGGAAGGGGCCAACGCGTTCCAATCCTCCTCCTGGGCCCGGCACAAAGAGGACTCCGGCTGGTCCGCGCTGAGGCTCCTGCGCGGGGAGCCCGGCCGCGCCCAAGCGGCCATCCAGTGCCTGCGCAAGAGCGGCCCGCTGGGCGCGTCCGTGCTCTGGTGCCGCGGCGGTCCGCTGGGAAAACCCCCGGCTTGGGGCGGGTTGGCGCGGGCCCTCCGGGATGCCGTCCCAGGTTTCCTCTACGCCCGGACCTGCTCCTACCGCCGCGAGGACGCGGAAGCCGTCGCTTTCCTCGAAAACGACGGCTGGAGCCGCCCCGTGCGCTCCCTCGACAAGAACTCCACTTTTTTCCTGGACCTCTCCCCCTCCGAGGGCTCCCTGCTCAAGGGCTTGAGCTCGAACTGGGGGCACAACCTCCGCCGGGGTCTCAAGCGCTGCAAGACGCGCCCATGGCTCTCCCCCGATCCCCGCGAGCTGGAGTCGCTCTATCTCTCCATGGAGGGCTACAAAGGCCTCTCTTCCCAGCACCGGACCCGGGAGCTGGACTCCATGCTCCGACGCCTGGGCTCCTCCCTCCTCCTCCTGCGGGCCGACGGCCCGGACGGCCGGCCCGCGGCCCTGCGCGCCTGCGCCATGCTCGGGGAAAAGGCCGTGGACCTGCTCGCCGCCTCCGATGAGAAAGGCCGCAGGCTCTACGCGTCCTACGCCCTGCTCTGGGAACTCCTGCGCGAGTGCCGCGCGCGGGGCGTGCGCGAATACGACCTCGGAGGCGCCGACCCGGACGCGGCCAAGGGGGTCTACGACTTCAAGAAAGGCACGGGCGCCTCGTTCACGCGCACCCTCGGCGAATGGGACCTGGCCGCGCCCGGCCTTCTGCGCGCGCCCCTCTCCTGGGCCGCGGGCTGGAAGGGCGGCGGATGACCCCCCTCAAGCACCGCGCCTATCGCGCAATCTCCAAGATCCACTCCCTTTTTTCCGGCAAGCCTCAAGGCCTGAGGACCTTGCTCTATCATTCGGTCGGGACGGTCTTGGACCACGACCCCTACGGGACGAGCATCTCGGCGGAACTCTTCGAGGCGCATCTTCGGAGCCTATGCGCGCTCAAGGACCGCTTCGAGTTCACGCCCTTCGCCGCGCCCGCGGACCCGCGGCCGCGCTTGGCCCTGACTTTCGATGACGGCTACGCGGACATCCTCCGGATCGCGCCCCGGCTCGCGGAGCTCTCGATCCCTTTCACCCTGTTCGCCGCGGCCGACTTCATCCGTTCGGGCCGCGCCCCCTACCTCTGCGAGGCGGGGCTCAAGGAACTCTCCCGCGTCCCGGGCGCCTCCATCGGCTCCCATGGCAAGACCCACATCCCCCTGGTGCGGCTCACCGACAAGGGCTTGGCCGAGGAACTGCGCTCGAGCCGGGAATACCTCTCGGGCCTCATCGGCAGGGAAGTCCGCGCTCTCTCTTATCCGCACGGCGCGGTGGACCGGCGCGTGCGCGACGCGGCCGAGGAAGCCGGCTACGCTCTCGGCGGCACCAGCCGCTATGGCGCCGACCTCCCGGGCAGGAATCCCCTGCTCCTGTGCAGGACCGAGGTGACGGCCTGGGACTCGGTCCCGGACCTGGAGCTGAAAGTCTCCGGCGCCTGGGATTGGTTCCGTTTCCGCCGGCCGGACCCGGCCGGACAATCTTGATACAATCTGCCATGGCTCTTAAACTCAGCATACTCATCCCAGCGTACAACGAAGCCTCGACCCTGGAGACGCTCGTCGAGCGCGTGCGCAAAGTCGATCTCCCCCTCGAGCGCGAGATCATCCTCGTCGACGACGGCTCTACCGACGGCACGGCCGACATCGCGCGCTCCCTGGCCGATTCCCAAACGCGAGTCCTCTTCCATGAACGCAACCGCGGCAAGGGAGCGGCCCTGCGCACGGCCCTCGCCCAGGCGAGCGGGGACTTCGTCCTCGTGCAGGACGCGGACCTCGAATACGACCCCAAGGACTATGCCCGGCTCCTGGAGCCCCTGCTCGACGGCCGCGCCGACGCGGTCTACGGCTCGCGCTTCTTGGGCGGGCCGCACCGCGTGCTCCTCTTCTGGCATTACCTGGGCAACGCCTTCTTCACCCTGCTGACCAATCTCCTCTACAACGTGAACCTCACCGACATGGGCGTCTGCTACAAGGCCTTCCGGACCGAGGCCCTGCGCGCCATCCCTCTCGAGAGCGACCGCTTCGGCTTCGAGCCCGAGGTCACGGCCAAGGCCTGCAAGCGCCGCCTGCGCCTCTACGAGGTCCCCATCTCCTACAGCGGCCGGACCTATGCGGAAGGCAAGAAGATCACCTGGAAGGACGGCCTCACCTATCTCTGGTGCCTCCTGCGCTACCGCCTCGCCGATTGATGTCCCGGACGCGGGTCGTCGAGGTGCTTGAGTGCGGCGGTCCCGGCGGGACGGGCAACCAGGTCGCGGCCATCGTGCGCGGCCTGGACCGCTCCCGCTTCGAGGTCTCTCTCGCCTACGCCGTGCGCTCCGGCGCCCCCGAGGAGTACGAGCTCGCCTGCGGCGGCCGCTCCCAGGAGACCCGTTTCTTCCATCTCCCGGAGATGACCCGCGAGATAGGCCCGCTCAGGGACCTGAAGGCCTGGCTGCGTCTCTACCGTTTCTTCCGCGAGCTCCTCCCGGATGTGGTGCACGCCCATTCCTCCAAGGCCGGCTATCTCGCCCGGACCGCGGCATGGGCCGCGGGGGTCCCCAAAGTGTTCTATTCTCCCCGCGGCTACGCCTTCCAGATGCTCGACCGCTCCCCGCTCAGCCGCTCCCTCTACCGCGCCCTGGAGGCCTCCGTGTCATGGATCGGCGAGGTCGTGGCCTGCTCCGAGAGCGAGGCGGAGTTGGCCCGCGCACTCCTCTTCGCGCGCGTGCGCGTGGCGCGCGACGCTTACCTGGGAGAGCTCCCGCACGAGATTTCTTCCCAAGAGGGCCCGGTCGTGATCGCCGCGTCGGGTCGCATGAGCTTCCCGCGCAACCCGGAGGCCTTCGTGGACCTCGCCAAGCGCCTATGCGGCTCGCGCAACGGCGTGCGCTGTCTATGGATCGGGGGCGGGGAGCTCGAGAGCACGGTGCGCGAGAGGACCCGCGGCCTCGGCCTCGATGGCAAGCTGGAAGCCACCGGCTGGCTCCCCCACGAGGAGGCCCTGGCGCGCCTGAAGGCCGTCTCCCTCTTCGTCCACTACTCCCGCTGGGAAGGCCTCCCCAACTCGGTGCTGGAAGCCATGGCCCTCGGCCTGCCCGTGGTGGCCTCCGACATCCCCTCCAATCGCGAGCTCGTGCGCCCCGGCGAGAACGGTATTTTGGCCAAGACCGAGGCCGAGCTCTACGAGCGCGAGCTCGCGCTCATCGACGACGCCCCCCTGCGCCTGCGCATGGGGAAGGCGGGCCGCGCCCTCGTCGAAAAGGAATACCGCCTGCCCAGACTCCTTTCCGACCTGTCGGCTTTATACTCGGAATAGGCGCCCATTAAATTCAGCCAAAATGGAAGATTACGCGATCTATCGAGCGCACACATCATCAATGGGTATAATGTTGCCTGGAACGAGGCATATGGCTCCCACAAGCTTGAGGAGGCGCGATGGCGCTTGATCTTAGCAGCCTGAAGAAAGGCGTCGATTCGCTGGAACGGGCGATCAGGGTCGCTTCTTCGCAGATACGCGGAAAGGTCGATACCGATCAGGAAGAGGTGATCCGGGCCGGAGTCATACAGAATTTTGAATTCACCTATGAGCTGTGCTGGAAGTTCATGAAGAGATGGCTCGAACTGAACGTGGGCTCCGCCGATGTTGACGGGTGCACCCGAAAGGAGTTGTTCAGGATGGCGGCGGAAAGCCGCCTCATCACCCATGTGGGCAAGTGGTTCAAATATCACGCGGCGCGCAACGAAACGGCCCACACCTATGATTCCGCAAAGGCGGGCGAGATCTACGGCATAGCCCGCTTCTTTGCCGTCGACGCCCGCCGTTTCCTCAAGGCGCTCGAAAAGC
>CAYWAR010000265.1:0-4305 GCA_964455765.1 uncultured Elusimicrobia bacterium | reverse complement strand
CCACCTCGGACCTCAACGACCTCTACCGGCGCATCATCAACCGCAACAACCGCCTCAAGCACATCGAGCAGCTGCGGGCTCCCGAGGTCATGATTTACAACGAGAAGCGTCTCCTCCAGGAGGCCGTCGACGCGCTCATCGAGAACGGGGCGCGGGGGAAGGTCGTCATCGGAGCCGGCAACAGGCCGCTCAAATCCCTTTCCGACATCCTCAAGGGCAAGCAGGGCCGCTTCCGCCAGAACCTGCTCGGCAAGCGCGTGGACTACTCCGGGCGCTCGGTCATCATCGTGGGCCCCAAGCTCAAGCTGCACCAGTGCGGCCTCCCCAAGGAGATGGCCCTCGAGCTCTTCAAGCCCTTCATCATCCGCGAGCTCATGAAGCGCGACAGCCTGACCCTGAAGGCGGCCAAGCGCATCTTCGAGCGCGTGCGCCCCGAGATATGGGACATCCTCGAAGAGGTCACCCGCAAGCATCCGGTGCTCCTCAACCGCGCCCCGACCCTGCATCGTCTGGGCATCCAGGCGTTCGAGCCCGTGCTCATCGAGGGGAAGAGCATCCAGCTCCATCCCCTGACCTGCGCCGCCTTCAACGCCGATTTCGACGGCGACCAGATGGCGGTGCACGTTCCTCTCTCGCAGGAGGCGCAGTTGGAGGCCCGCATCCTCATGATGGCCACCAACAACATCCTCTCGCCCGCCTCCGGCCGCCCCATCGCCACTCCCTCCCACGACATGGTGCTGGGCATCCATTATCTCACCAAGGAGAAGCCCCGCGCCCCGGGCGAGGGGAAGGTGTTCGCCGACGCCGCCGACGCCCTCTCGGCGCATCAGGGGGGGAAGGTGGACCTGCACGCGCGGGTGAAGGTGCGCGGGGTCAATTCCCTCGACGAGATCCTGGAGGCGGCTAAGAAGGACAAGAAGGATAAAGAGGGCGCCTTCCACTGGAAGGACTACACCACGGTGGGCCGGATCATCTTCAACGAGGCGATCCCCCTGCCGCTGCGCTACATCAACCACGCCATGGGCAAGAAGGAACTCTCCCAGCTCGTGGAGCGCTGCTACAAGGAATTGGGGCATTATGAGACGGTTCAGCTCTTGGATTCCCTCAAGAACCTGGGCTTCCGGTACGCGACCCTCGCCGGGCTCTCGATCTCTATCTCCGACATGCGCATCCCTCCCATCAAGAAGGAGCTCATCGCCAAGGCGCGCCACGAGGTCAAGGACATCGAGCGCCAGTCCAAGATGGGAGTCATCACGGAGTCCGAGCGCTACAACAAGATCATCGACATCTGGACGCACGTGACCGACAAGATATCGGACGTGATGTTCGACGAGATGAAGAGCGAGGAGACCCAGGACTACAAGGCGGGACACGCGCGCTTCAACTCCATCTACCTCATGGCCTCCTCGGGCGCGCGCGGCAGCCGCCAGCAGGTCCGCCAGATCGCGGGCATGAGAGGCCTGATGGCCAAGCCCCAGAAGAAGCTGACCGGAGGCGTGGGAGAGATCATCGAATCCCCCATCTTGTCCAACTTCCGGGAAGGACTGACCGTTCTGGAGTACTTCATCTCCACGCACGGCGGACGCAAGGGTCTGGCCGACACCGCCCTCAAGACGGCCGACGCCGGCTATCTGACCCGGCGTCTGGTCGACGTGGCGCACGACGTGGTCGTCACCAACGAGGACTGCGGGACGATCAACGGCATCCGCATCGGAGCCCTGACCTCCGGCG
Source organism: uncultured Elusimicrobia bacterium (assembly GCA_964455765.1). Classification (GTDB taxonomy): domain Bacteria; phylum Elusimicrobiota; class Elusimicrobia; order UBA1565; family UBA1565; genus CAYHRV01. The sequence continues at coordinate 2,574 of CAYWAR010000265.1, read as the reverse complement.
AGGAGGTCATCGAGCCCCTGGAGGAGCGCCTGCTGGGCCGCGTGATCCTCGAAGACCTGGTCGTCAGCCGGCCGGGCGCCAAGGGCAAGACCGTCGAGGAGGTCCTGGCCAAGTCCGGAGTGGTCATCACCGGGGACATGCTCGAGGCCATCCGCGTCGGCGGGCCGGAGTTCATCCGCGTGCGTTCGGTCCTCACCTGCGAGACGGTCAACGGGGTGTGCGCGCGCTGCTACGGGATGAACAACGCCACCGGCCGCATGGTGGAGACCGGCGAGGCGGTGGGCATCATCGCCGCGCAGTCCATCGGAGAGCCCGGAACCCAGCTGACCCTGCGGACCTTCCACATCGGCGGAACGGCCTCGCGCGTCACCAAGCGCTCGCAGGCGGTCTCCGGCTCGGAGGGGAAGGTCGAGTTCCGCGAGGTGCGCACGCTCAAGAACCGGGAGGGAGTGGTCATCTGCATATCGAGGAACGGGCAGATCGCGGTGATCGACCCACAGACCGGCGAGGCCGAGGAGGAGTATAAGGTCCCCTTCGGCGGCCGCGTCAAGGTCCAGGCCGGCAAGCAGGTGTCGCGCGGAGACCTCCTGGCCGAGTGGGACCCCTACGCCCTGCCCATCATCACGGAGCACGAGGGCAAGGTCGTGCTGCGCGACGTCAAGGAAGGCGTCACGCTCCATGAGGAGCGCAACCGGGTCACCGGCATCATCGAGCGGCGCATCATCGAGCACCGCGCGGAAAAGGTCAACCCGCGCATCCTGGTGGAGAAGAACGGCAAGGAGGTCGCCTCCTACCCCCTGCCCATCGACACCATCGTCCTGGCCGACAACGAGCAGGCCGTGGTCCCGGGAGACGTCCTCGCCAAGATCCCGCAGGAGATCACCAAGTCCAAGGACATCACGGGCGGCCTGCCGCGCGTCTCGGAGCTCTTCGAGGCCCGCAAGCCCAAGACGAGCGCGATCATCTCCGAGATCGAGGGCGTGGTCTCCCTGGAGACCACGGTGAAGGGCCTCGTCAAGGTCACCGTGCGCGATGAGGAGACCGAGATGTTCAAGGAATACCTCATCCCCCAGGGCCGCCACCTGGTGGTCTACGAGGGGGACCGCGTCGGCGTGGGCGAGCCGCTCACCGACGGGGCCATCAACCCGCACGACATCCTGCACATCAAGGGCGTCAAAGAGGTGCAGGAGTACCTGCTCAACGCCATCCAGGAGGTCTACCGGCTCCAGGGCGTGGCGGTCTCCGACCGCCACATCGAGAGCATCGTCCGGCAGATGCTCCAGAACGTGAAGATCGTGGAGTCGGGCGACACCGGCTTCCTCAAGGGAGAGATCGTCAACCGCTTCGCCTTCGCCGATGAGAACCGCCTCGTGGCGGCGAAGGGGGGCAAGGAGGCCCAGGGCGAGCCCGTCCTGCTGGGGATCACCAAGGCTTCGCTCGCCTCCAACTCCTTCATCTCGGCGGCGAGCTTCCAGGAGACGACGCGCGTCCTCACCGAGGCCGCGACGACCTCCAAGGTGGACTACCTCAAGGGCCTCAAGGAGAACGTCATCATCGGCCACATGATCCCCGCCGGAACGGGCCTGGCCCTCCGGGCGCGGGAAGCGGCCGCGGAGAAAAATTAAACATGCCGACCATCAACCAACTCATCCGCATCGGGCGCTTTCCGCTGCGCAACCGCACGAAGGCGCCGGCCCTCATGGCCTGCCCGCAGCGGCGCGGCGTCTGCACCCGCGTCTACACGACCACCCCCAAGAAGCCGAACTCGGCGCTGCGCAAGGTGGCCCGCGTGAAGCTCACCTCCGGCATCGAGGTGACCGGGTACATCCCGGGCGTGGGCCACAACCTGCAGGAGCACTCGATCGTGCTCGTGCGGGGCGGGCGCGTGAAGGACCTCCCCGGAGTGCGCTACCACATCATCCGCGGCGTGCTGGACACGGCCGGTGTGGAGGGTCGAAAACAAGGAAGGTCAAAATACGGAGCGAAACGGCCGAAGGCAACGGAGCAAAAAGCATGAAAACACATCAAGGGAGGAGCGTAGGCATCGGAAATACGGTCTTGATAAACGCCTGCGCGGGAACGCTCGGCGTTCCCTTGCGATAGTATGCCACGAAAAGGGCTCAGGCCGCGCGACAGACGGGACTTCCCTCCCGCAGATTACCGCTACAGCTCGGTGCTCGTCTCCCGGTTCATCAACAAGCTGAACTTCCGGGGGGAGCGGCGCTCCGCCGAGGGCGTGCTCTACGACGCTTTCGAGATCGTCAAGCAAAGGGGCAACGAGGACCCCTTGTCCGTCTTCACGCAGGCCATCGAGACCGTGCGGCCGCTCCTGGAGGTGCGCCCGCGCCGGGTGGGCGGCGCCACCTATCAGGTGCCCAGCGAGGTGAGGCCCGTGCGGTCCTACTCCGTGGCGATGCGCTGGATCATCAACGCCGCCCGGGACAAGACGGGCAAGCCCATGGCCGAGCGCCTGGCCGATGAGATCATGATGGCCATCAAGAAGGAAGGAGCGGCGTTCAAGAAGCGGGAAGACACCCACAAGATGGCCGAAGCCAACCGGGCTTTCGCCCATTA
>CAYWAR010000264.1:3139-4325 GCA_964455765.1 uncultured Elusimicrobia bacterium | reverse complement strand
CAGAGCTTCAAGAAGCCCACCGAGGAGGAGGCCGCCCATCACTTCCTCTGGCGCATCCGCAAGGCTCTTCCGGCCAAGGGGATGATCGGGGTGTTCAACCGCTCCCACTACGAGGACATCCTCGTGCCCGCGGTGTACGGCACTCTCTCGGCCGAGAAGGTGGGCGGGCGCTATGAGGAGATCAATGAGTTCGAAAGAGGGCTCGCTGCCGAGGGGACTACGGTGGTCAAATTCTTCCTCCACATCTCCAAGGAGGAGCAGAAGCGCAGGCTCCAGGACCGCCTCGACGACCCTGAAAAACGGTGGAAGTTCAACCCCGCGGACCTCAAGGCGCGCGAGCGCTGGCCGGTGTTCATGAAGACTTATGGGAAGATCCTCTCGCGCACGAGCACGGTCTGGGCGCCCTGGCACCTCATCCCCGCCGACAAGAAATGGTACCGGGATTTCCTGGTCGGGCGCATCCTGCGCCGCGTCCTCGATGGGATGCGGCCGCGCTTCCCCAAGGCCCCCAAGGGCCTCGAAGACATCCCCATCCCCGATTAGTATTGACTTAATACCCCCTGCCTGATATATAAAGGTAAGTCGTTGCAAGAACCTGCCGGTGGAGGAGCCCATGGAGATGACTAAGACCCTTGCCCTGGCGCTGCCGCTCGCGTTCCTGCTTTGCGCCCTCTCATGGGCCGAAGAGGACAAAGGGGCTCCGCCCGAGACGACCCCTTCCGGCGCCCAGCCGGCGATCCCCGGTGAGAGGCCCGCCATCCCCCCGACCCGCGCCAAGCCGCATCGCAGGGGGCACCCGCCGCGGGGTGAGAGGATGGAAAGGCAGGGCGAGCGGATGGAGCGCCGCGGGGAGCGTCGCGAGGACTGGGGAGAACGATTGGACCGCCAAGGCGAAAGGATGGAGAAGCGTGGCGAGCATCGCGAGGAGCGCGGGGAAAAACTGGAAGGCCAGGGCGAGAGGATGCAGGAGCGCGGGGAGCGGCTCCAGGAGCGGGGCCGCGAGAAGGCCGGGGAAAGGCTCGAGCGCCGCGGGGAGCTGCGCGAGGAGAAGGGCGAGCGGATGCAGGATCAGGGCGAGAGGATGGAGAGACGCGGCGAGCATCGCCAGGATAGGGGAGAGCGGATGCAGGGTCAGGGCGAGAAGATGCAGCATCACGGCGAGAAGCGCGAGCACCGGGGCGAACGC